>NZ_JBFUKF010000030.1:0-26722 GCF_056400985.1 Mucilaginibacter sp. P4_G9
CACAAACAATAGGCAAATATTACCATAAAAATTATATTTAGTGAAATTAAGGGCTAATATTTGATTAAACTACCAAAGGTCAAAAAAAAATCCCCCGGCTTAAATTGAACCGGGGGATAAATATTTGTTGTTATGACTTTATTAAAAATGGAATGCCAGTTTGGTAAACATCCTCATACCATTAAAACCCATTTGTACGGCATCAAAAGGACCGCCCGATTCACTATCACCCCATGATGATTTATGAGCGCCTTCTGTAACAGCTAAATCCGGATGTACGTTAAATATGTTATCTACGCCAACAGTCCATGATATTTGTTTGGATATTTTATAAGATACATATAAATCGGTAGTAGCTTTTCCGTGGAAAACAAAGTTTTCAGGAACAACGCCTTTGCCGTTATCCAAATCAACATAAGGGTCCCATCCGTTACCCGAAGCAGAAATGTTAGCGCCGCCCGGTCCGTCGGGATTTGCGCCTGGTACACTACTATAACCAAAGCCCTGCGTAGTCAGTTTGCCGTAATAAGTAATATGGCTACCTGCCGCAAATTTGCCATATCCGTATTCAAGCCCTAAAGAGAACTTTTCACGGGGTGCAGAAGCCTTTAAAAAGGCGGCTTCCCTTGTACTAAAGTATGCCTGCTGGTGCGCATAAGTATCATTCAGCGCGGCCGGAATATTAACTTTATCAATTGTTATCCCTTGTATGTTACCGGCAAATAAAGCTGTGAATTTATTTTTACCCCACGATTTGCGATAATCTAACACAATGTCAATACCTCTGTTAGTTGTATTGACAGCATTGGTAAAAAAGTTGGCATTTGTTACATTATTAGCTATAAGGTAGTCTTTTAGCGCGGCTACCGAGGTATCAAAAGCACCTGTAATTACTATCCTGTTTTTAATTTTAATTAGATAACCATCCACGGTAACGTTCAACTCATGCGTTGGTTTCCATGTAAAGCCTAAGCTGGTATTGGTTGATGTTTCCTGTGTAAGTTTTGGAATCCCTACCTGGCGGGCGGCATCGGCATAATTTGGAATCAATTTAGCGTAAACCAGTTCACCGGCAATAATGTTAGTATTGGTATTGCTAAAATTCATTTGTTGCAGTGAAGGTGCCCGAAAGCCTGTACTAAATGAGGCCCTTAAATTAAAGTTGTCGCTTACTTTATAGCGGGATGCTAATTTAAATGTGCTTACTCCACCAAAATCCGAGTAATGTTCAAAACGGGCTGCACCATCAACCAGCCATGCTTCGGTTACATCTAAAGTACCTTCTATGTAAGCAGCTTCATTAGTTCTGTTGGCTGTAGTTGCGTCAGTTGGCTGATAGCCAGGATATCCTTCGGACCCGGAAGCCTTAGGCACGCCGTTTAACAGGGCCCCGCCATTTCTATACGAGTCGGGCTCGCCGGCATATAATTTATAGCGTTCATACCTTAATTCCCCACCAAAAGATAGTGTAAACCCTTGAGCCACATGGTCAAAATGCTTGGTTACGTCTGCATTGGCTGTGTTTTGTAAAAAGTTGAATCCCCCATCGTTAAACCGGGTTTTGGTATATTGCTCGGGTAAAGGCAGGGAGGAGTTAAAGGTTTGGTTACCCCAATAATGAAAATCATTATATCCAGTATTATTACTCAAATCCCAGTCCCAGCCATCGCCTATGGTACCTTTAAAACCCAACGCGCCCGACATATCTTTTATATAAACATCTTCCTGTGGATTGTAATATACGTTAGCTGTGTCTAAAACCCCCGGTGTAGGGTCAAAAACACGCATAATGCCCGGTACAAATATTAACTTACCATTTTCATCGGTAGGGAATTTTATATGATTACTTCCACTGCTCCACCTGCGTGTCCAGGCATATACATTTGAATGTTTATAGTTATAGCCACCAAAAGAATAAAAAGTGGTTTGAGTACCTGCAATAGGAATTTCCATATTATACATTCCACCACCGGATTTAACAGAACCATCGCCAAATGCTCTTCTCCAGGCATTAACACCTAAGGCATTTGGATTTGTATCCCAGTTGGTTTCGGGTACAGCCCTGAAAGTTTTACCCTGATCCATGAAATTACCGCCAAAATTAATAAAGCCGCCGTTTTTACCAATCGCCAGCCCATAGTCCATCCCTAACGTAAAAGTTTTACCATCAACTTGGGAGCCTGTATAATATTGGGTTGGATCAACATTGTTCAGTGTATTGTATTTGTGATCATAATAACCACTGCCACCAATATTTATATTCAGTCGATTTACATCTTTTTTCAAAACGATATTAATAACCCCCGCGATGGCATCAGAACCATATTGTGCCGAGGCGCCATCGCGCAGGATCTCTACCCTGTCAATAGCCGCTTCAGGTATCGCATTTAAGTCGGTACCACTGTTGCCGCGGCCACGGGTGCCTACCTGGTTCACAAATGCCGATAGGTGACGGCGTTTACCATTGATCAACACCAATGTTTGGTCGAAGCCCAGACCACGCAAACTGGCAAAGTCGATAGCATCAGATCCATCGCCGCCGCTTTGCTTATTGTAATTAAATGAAGGCACAGCCTGGTTCAGCTGGTTCATCAAATCGGGTTTTGCTGTAGTTTCGCCAATCTGGCTCGTCCGGAGCACATCTACTGGTACCGGCGAATCCATTTTAGTGCGACCACCGCCACGGCTTCCTACTACTACTACTTCTTTTAAAGCCTCCGAAGAAGTAAGCAGCTCCACATCCAGCACCTTGGTTTCGCCCGCGGCAAGCTGTACGGTTACTATTTTCTTTTCAAAGCCTATTGCCGAAAAACTTACCTGGTATGAGCCAGCTTTTAAGGTTAAAGTATACTTACCATCAATGTCGGTTGTGGTGCCTGCTCCTGCCGGTAATACTTTTATAGTCCCGGCACTTATGGTTTTACCGGCACTGGATACGGTCCCCGTAAGCTTTTGCGCAAAAAGCGGGGAGCAAAGCAATAAGAGCGCTCCAAAAAGAAAAAAGTGTAGTTTTAAATTCATTGTTCGTTTGATTGATTAACTAATTATGTTGATTGACCCACAAATTAGATTAATTTTTCATTAAAACATCTACACTTTAACAAAAACAATAAATTTTACTAAAAAACTACATCAATATTTGAACAAAAACTAAAAACACATCAATAAAATATAATAAATAAATAAAATATAGTCAATTTTCTCATCATTAGTAAATTATACGATAGTTACTGATCGATTTTTTTTCAAAAAAAATAAATTATACAATACAAATCATTAAATGTTATAAATTTTAGTATAATAAATTAAAAAACACGACTAAAAAATTAATTTTTATTCATTCTTAATAATTCTAAGTGTAAAATAGACACTAAATTCAGTTACAAGCTCTTTTAAATTCAATGCGTTCATCGCAGCACAATTGTACACGCATGGTTACTGCACCAATATAATGGAAGTGCATTACCTTTTAGTTTTGTTAATGAGGATACCCTGCTAAACTTATTCACTCACAGCACATCTGATTGCTATTTTTATAATTATTCAAACACCGTCACTAAAGAATTTTCAGTCTATAAGCAGTAGTCGTTTCAAAACCCGAAGTTTAACACGAAATTTAAAAAGAAAGGCAATCTTTTTAATTACTATAGTTTTACTCGCAAATAGTCGATATATTTATTAGGTTAAAAAATCGAATTCCCAAAGCCCCTAAAAACCAAAACATCACGATGAACCAACTCCCCAAACGTCTTTTATCTATTGATGTACTCCGTGCCATCACTATGCTGCTTATGATATTTGTTAATGACGCCAGTGGCGTAAAGCACATCCCCGAATGGATAGATCACGCCGATGGGAAGGCAGACGCAATGGGTTTTGCAGATACCATTTTCCCGGCGTTTTTGTTCATTGTAGGACTTTCGTTGCCTTTCGCCATCAAAAACAGGATGAACAAGGGCGATTCATTTTCATCAATATTAATGTATATCCTTACCCGCAGCGCTGCACTGATTATCATGGGCTTTTTTCATGTAAACCTGGAAAACTATAGCCTTACAGCGGGTATTATTCCGCAAGCCTTGTGGGCCATATTAATAACTATTGGTTTCTTCCTCATCTGGCTGGATTATCCCGAAACTATGGCCAAAGCAAAACGATACACCCTTATAGGCACAGGAATTTTACTGCTCATTGTTATGGCTGTTATTTATAAGGGAGGCGAGGATGGTGTAATTCAAGGTATGCGCCCTTACTGGTGGGGTATTTTGGGTATCATAGGCTGGGCTTACCTGGTATGTGCGCTGGTATACCTTTTGGCCAAAGGAAAAATAAATATCCTGGTGATTGCCCTGCTTGCTTTTGTAGCTATAAATATCGCCAGGCATACCGGTGTTTTCAAGTTTAAAATTCCGGTGCTTGGCGATGCCTCAGCAGCATGTTTGGTAATGGGTGGCGTTATGATCTCGGAGATCTATGCACTGCTCGTGTCAAAAAGCAAAACACAATTATTGTGGGTAATATTTGGCGCAACAGGCTTATTACTAATTGTACTGGCTTTTTTGATCCGTCCGTATGCCGACGGCATCTCAAAAATTCGCTCTACCCCCGCCTGGATCTTTATCTGCAGCGGTATTACCATATTGGTTTTCGAGCTGATGATATTCCTGGTGGATGTTAAGGGTAAAAAGAATTGGTTTAAACTGATCTGGCCTGCCGGAACCAGTACGCTTACCTGTTACCTGCTGCCTTACTTCCAGGTGTACATACTGAAGCTTTTCCACGTAAAGTACCCCTATCTATTTAATAATGGAATCATCGGGCTGGCACGATCCATGGCTACCGGGTTTATATTGATAGCCCTGGTTGGTTTAATGGAGAAGAAACGTATCCGCTTAAAAATCTGAAGCCTAAAGTCTTGAGTCGGAAGTCTTAAGTCAAGAGTCACAAATTGGAATTCAAACTTGGTACTTAAGACTTACTACTTAACACCAGCAGCCCAGAAAATAGCGTTTGTAACCAACTTTACCCAGGCCGGGTTATCCAACAGGTTTGGTGAATGGCCCATAAAAATATAAACGTTGCGGGCTTTAACATGCTTATTGATCCATACCACAGGGTGATCACCCATTTTTATATCGCCCTGTGGTTCATAGGTTGATTCATCAACGCTTGCCAGTACATGAACATTGGGTCGCGGGCTTTTATCATAAGTATACCACTCCTCCTGTTCAATCGGGAAGGACGCGGGCATGCCCTTCATAACCGGATGCTGTTTATCCTCCACATTAACCGTGCCCCTGGCAAACGTTGCTATGTAATTTTTCCAGCTAATACCTCCCATAAAGCTGGAGAACCATTGCCATTCATGAAATCCGTCAAACTCTCCAAGCAAGGTAGCATGATGAAAACCAACCCATCCGCCCTTACCCCCGGCAATATATTTTTGAAAAGCGGCCATGGCGGTATCGGGCCAGCCATAAGGCACATAATCCAGTTGCAAAAACAATTGGTAGTGGCTCAAAAATTCATCGTCAATTTTATCTGGGTTTTGGATATAGTCTATAGTAAACCCCTTTTCGGCAGCCAGTTTATCCAGCCATACTTTAGCACGTTTTGAAAACGCTATATGGTGGCCTCCGTTCTCATATAAAGCCAGCACCTTAAAATGTTTTGACTGGGCTTTTAAACTAACCGGGGCAAAAAGAACGAGTATAATAAGGAATAGTATTTTTTTCATGAGGGTGTTTGTTATTAAATTCAGGATACTCCACCGATGGAACCAAATCTATTTGTCGCATCAAATTAATCTACTCATGTAAAGCAACAGCAAGCAGGTACCAGGCAGTGTGCGGCAGCCACTGCTCGGCCCAGCGCCAATCGTAATCCTTGTGGATCTGGGTGTATGACAGGTTAAAATCGATATCGTTTTCATCATTCAGCCCCGATGTTATGCCGTTTACAATACCACCGGGCGCATTGGTATATTCAAATGTACCAAAGAAGCCATAAGCCGGGTTATTATGCCCTGTGCCTTGCAGCATGCTGGCGTCAAAGGGATTAAGGCCAAGCACCCAATTCAACTGATCAATGGCGAAAGTTTCCAGTTGATCATGGAAAGTCTTATCATCGGTAAACAAACCGGCAGCCAGCCTGGCCGCGGCAGCCATTGATGATAGCCGTGCGTTTTCGCCCTGCCACCATGGCGAGGCATCGCTTCCATGCGGGAAGAAGAATGATGTGCGCCTTTTGCCCAAAGTATCCTGCACCAATTGGCGGCCGTAACCAAAGGGGTTATTCACTTCGTGCGTCACCTTTAACTCAAACTCAAAGGAGCTTTTGACGGCTTTTGTAATAGTCGCCTGCATCCCTGCATCAGCATAGGGGTAATAATAGATGAGGCTGGCCACAGGCAAACCCGCATCTGATGGATGGAAGAAAGGCCTGTCGGTACTATCGGCGCGCCAATAGTTTTTATAATCTTTCCATGTTGATAGGCGGCTTAATAAGCTATTGGCACGTTTGGTTGCGGCAGCTAAATACACCGGCTTTTTACTGGCTTTATATAATTCGGTGGCGGCACTTAAAGCGCAATAATCATCAAGTATATTTTCTTTACCATCAAAGGTCATAAGTTTATTATTCTTTTCCAGGAATTTAAAAGCGTTTTCGGCTGCCTGCAGGTATTGGGCATTGCTAAAATCGCCGCTTGCTTTTGCCGTTGACGCCATAGCAAGGGCGGCAATGGCAATACCGCCGCCAGAACGATAACTGACCTGATAGCGATGCCAGTCGACGTTTTGGGAGCTATTATTAAAGGGTTGATCTTTGGTTTGTTTGATGCGATAGGATGCATCTTCGGCACGAATCACCCTATCCTTAGCCAGTTTACCCGGCCCAGGCGCCGATACCGATCTGTAGAACGAACCATCCTTAGCCTGGATCCTTACCAGGTAGTCGGCGCCATAAATGGCCTCATCCAAAACCCGGCGGTTAATCTGGCGAAAATCGGTTACCGTTTTTTTATTAAGTAACTCATTGGTTTTAAATAAACTATAAACCACTAAGGAAATTTGCTGCGGATTAAAATACAGTGAGAACGACAAATGCGAAAGGTGTTTACCATAATCGCCTGTAGCATCGTACCAGCCTCCATGGGCATCAATGGTATCGGCGGTTTTCCCGGCTAACGGCAGGTGGTGATCTGCCTTGTCAATCTCCCCTGCGCTGCGCTGCCCTTTAAAGTAATACACCACATCACTCATGGTAGCCTGCTCCAAAACATTTTTACCTATTTTAAACGGGTACGAACTTACCTTTTTACCGGAAACGTCGACCTCTATCCTATAATTACCATCCGTATTAAAACCACTGAAATCAATGGTATAAAATTCGCGGCCTTTCCAGCCATTTACCTTACCACTGTAAACAGGTTTGCCACTGAATACAGTTTTATCAGCTTCATCCACTAATTTAAATGAGCTGATGGCGTATTGTTTATCGGTTACCACAATAGCTTTTTTTGCCTGGGTATCTTCGTAACCGACCTGGTTGGTTACTACTTTTATATTTTGTGCAAAGGCAATGCCGGGCAGGGCTATCGCGATGAGGAAAAACGTTACTGTTTTATTGATCATGGATTAGTGTATTCTTAATGGTAATGTTATATGCTTTGTACAGGTCATCCACACACCGGGAAAAAAATCGCACCGGCCTTATTTTGCTTTTCTTCCATCACTTTACTTCCACCGAATATAATAAATTATGCCCTGTTATTTATTGCATTCTTATCCAAACAAAAATCATAACAAGTATTTTACATTGCAGATCCTTACAGCCATACATCACCATTTCTGATATTAACATTACACCATTAAAATTTCAAAAGGCTTTGTTAAAAAATTCGATATCTTTAAACAATCAATTATTTACCTCATGAAAAAAGGACTGCTGTTATTGGGTTTCACACTTTTATTCGCTTTTGATTCTTTTAGCCAGGATCAGAAAGCTATGCTTTATAGCAAGGATCCAAAGCTTGCCAAAAACAAAAAACTGGTTTATGATTTTTGGCGTGAAGTGTTGGAAGGCGGGCACCTTGAGCTGGCTCCTAAATATTTACTGCCAACTTATATTCAGCATAACCCAAACGTTCCAACCGGCAGGCAGGGCTTTATTGATTTTTTTTCGAAGTTTGCCAAACCCCAACCTATCAGTGCAACCGTTAAAGCAAACCTGATCTCGATAGTTGCCGAAGGCGATTGGGTGGTATTAAGTTTTAAAGTGGAACACCCCGATCCAAAAGCACCCGGTAAAAAATACACAACCGCCTGGTTTGATATGCTGCGCGTAGAGCATGGCAAAATAGCCGAGCATTGGGATAATGCGCTTAAAGAATAATCTTTATTTCTTAAGAGCGCTGATTTCCCCGTTCCGTTCCATGTATATTTTATCAATTTTCTCCAGGTCTTCCGTTGAGGCAGATTTGCGGACACCCTGCATTATATCTTCTTCACATACCAGGCCTCTTTCAAGATTCTTTTTAATGAACCTGCCATCTTTAAATATTTCTATCTTGTCGCCCTCAATAAATTTTCCGAAAGCTTTATAATGCACCACCAGCCAGCCGAATATCCTGTGCATAATAACAATCACAAAACAACACGTAATAACCGGCAAAAAATCCGATGCACCAACAATAGCACGGCTAAGTATTGCACCCAGCGAAATAGTAATAATATTATCAAGCGGCGTGCGGATGCCAAAGGAGCGCCTGCCCGATAGCCTGATAAGCACCAGCGCTATCACAAAAACAATAACTCCACGGCTACTCATTTGTATTACATTGAGGTCTTTGCCTTCGCCAAAAATTTCCTTCACCAGTTCCATGTTGCTGCTATTAATGTTTTGCTAATATTAGCTTAACAACCAGAAACTATTACTGTTTACTTCAAAACAATTACCCCATTCATCTATACAAAACCACGGTTCACCGATAAACCATTGTCCGTTGCCCAATCATTTACCACCTTTGAATCACTGATCCGGGGATAGGGATATACCCGGGTTATTGTGTTTTGTTTTTTTTCATAAAGTTTATAGTGTTCAGTACAGGTACGGGACGCTTATTCATGAACCTGAACAAATCAAAAGATTCCATTTAATGGAAGAGGCGTTGCTTAAAAGTTTAACTAATTTAAGACGATCTTTTGTTGACAGCTAATGGCTGCTATATTTAATAAAATTTTTTTAGATGATTCTTTCCAAAAAAGCCACCAATATATTTATTCACGCTGCCGGCTGGCTGGTATTTTTTGGCTTCCCGTTGTTATTCATGAACCGTACGCAGCAAAGCAGCAGCAGCACATACAACGTTATTTTATCGCCCTATTACTGGCTATTTTGTCTTACTTATATTTTCATGTTTTATTTTAATGCCTGGTACCTGGTGCCACGCTTTGTGTTTCATAAAAAATATGTGGTTTACGGGCTTATAGTATTGCTGCTTTCTGGCTGTGTGTACTTCTTACAACCCTTTGATAACCTGCTCTTACACAATCTGCTTAAAGAAAAACAAAATACCGTGGCAACTATCGGTCCGCAATTGATGCCCGGGGCCGATAGTGGCGCTGCAGATCCTAAAAATCTGCCTTTCGGGCCGCTGCCACATGAAGACTTACGGATGCAGGACCCAAGCCTTAAGAAACCATCAAACCAAATCATTTTCATCCATCAGTCGGGAAATATTGACATGGTGGGCCTGTTTATTTTCATCATCGTTATTGGCCTGGGCATTGCCATGAGCACCGTACAAAAATGGCAGCTTGCCGAGCAAATGGTGATAAGGGCCGAGGCAGAAAAGGTTCATGCCGAGCTGTCATTCCTTAAAGCGCAGATCAATCCGCATTTCCTGTTCAACACGTTGAATAATATATATGCGCTATCGGTTACAGATAATAAGCATACCTCGGAAAGCATCATGAAATTATCCAACATTATGCGATACGTTACCGATGAAGTGACCGAGGATTTTGTGCTGCTGCAAAGCGAGATAGATTGTATCAATGATTATATCGACCTGCAAAAACTGCGATTAGGCAAAAAAACAACGCTTAACTTTAATTTCTCGGGCGATATCGACCAGCAGAAGGTCCCTCCGCTGGTATTGATGACCTTTATTGAAAATGTATTTAAATACGGGGTGAGTAAACATGAACCGTCGGTGATCAGTATCAATCTGAAGGTAACTCCCGGTAAGATCCTGTTCACTTGCGAGAACGCTATATTCGACAACCGCCCCTCATCCAGCCGCAAAGGTATAGGCATTACCAATACCCGGCAGCGGCTTCAACATATTTACCCCGGCAGGCACAGGCTGAACATCAGTTCGGACGGCGGCCTGTTTAGGGTGGAATTAGAAATTGACAGTTAATTGAACACCATTATGCAGTTAAAATGTGTAGCCATTGATGATGAACCGCTGGCGCTGGAGATCCTCAAAAAATATGTATCCGACTATCCGTCTTTGAAGATGGTAAATACTTTTGAAGACGCCATATCCGGTGCCGAATATTTAAAAAGCAACAAGGTAGATGTGCTTTTTGTAGACATTAATATGCCCGATATTACCGGGGTAGACCTGGTGCGCTCCCTACAGGAAAAACCAATGATAATTTTTACCACAGCCTATAAAAAATTTGCTTTTGAAGGCTTTGAGCTCGAGGCTTTGGATTACCTGCTAAAACCCATCAATAGCAACCGTTTTGGTGCAGCAGTACATAAAGCTATTGACTATTACCAGTTTAAACACACCGACCACACAGGTGAGGACGAACACATTTACGTGCATTCGGAATACAGGGTGATCAAGATCAGTATCAGGGATATAGAATATATTGAAAGCATGCAGGACTATATCAAGATTCATTTACTAAGCGCCGAAAAGCCGGTGCTTACCCTGATGTCGTTAAAAAGCATTATCGAAAAAATACCTGCTACCCAGTTCATCCGTATCCACAGGAGCTTTGTAGCTGCCAGGGCCCAGATTAGGTCGATATACAACCGCAAAGTTAAACTGCGTAATATCGAATTACCGGTTGGTACAAA
This sequence comes from Mucilaginibacter sp. P4_G9, assembly GCF_056400985.1. Taxonomy (NCBI): domain Bacteria; kingdom Pseudomonadati; phylum Bacteroidota; class Sphingobacteriia; order Sphingobacteriales; family Sphingobacteriaceae; genus Mucilaginibacter; species Mucilaginibacter sp. P4_G9. The sequence goes on from NZ_JBFUKF010000030.1 coordinate 11,101, forward strand.
CTATGCTGATTTTATTAAAGACTGGTCAAAATAACGCTGCATCGGCCCGTTCATCGGCACATTCATGGTATTGAACGACACATTGTTTTATGCTGAAAGGAATAAGCTCAATTTTATATTATAAATATTGAATATCCCCTTAGCAAATGAAAACTACCGGCACCAAAAAAAAGATCCTGATACTGGACAAAAATAGCAGGATGTTATCAGTAATTGATGAAATTATGTACTATGGCGATTTTGACGTTCATTTAACCTATGATCCCGATGCCATATATGATAAAGCAAAAGTGATTAATCCCGACCTGATTATACTGGAATATTTATTACTGGATACAGATTGCGCTTTGGTATGCCAGGATTTTAAGGATGATGAACAATTGAAGGGTGTACCTATCATTGTTGTTACTGCCTTTAAAACCAAAAAAGCACAGCAGGAATCATACAAGTGCGATGCGCTTTTTATAAAACCATTGGATATGGAATTGCTGGCATCAAGGATGCAATATTTAATGGCATCATAAATAAGGCTTTACAATGAAACACCGTATACGGCATTGATTTTGTAAAACTCGCTTAAACAAGTAAGTTTAACTTTTATTATTTACAGCCCCTGCCAATTATAAATGAAGATAAAGAGTAACATAGCCACCAGCGAAAACGGGTTTATTTTTAATCCGTCCACAGGCGATTCCTTTTCGGGCAATGCCATGGCCGCGCGTTTTTTAATAGCGATGAAAAGCGGCAAAACCGGGTACGAGATCAAAAAAGATATACTTGATAGATACGATGTAAGCCCAGCTGATCTGGAACGCGATTGGGAAGATTGGATGATACAGCTGAAAGAAGCTAATTTGCTTGAAACTGAAGGATAATGGCAAATAAATACGCTAATTTATGTATTGCCGTTACCGGGATAAATGCCAATGATAATCCGGGCCCGGGGATGGCTGTTATCCGTTCATTAAAAGCAGCTTTTGGAGCAGGCTTAAGGATCATAGGTTTATCATATGAACCGTTGGAACCAGGCATTTATTTACATGAACATGTAAATAAAACCTACCAGATACCATACCCAACCGAGGGAACAAGCGCTTTATTTGAGCGGCTCGCCTATATCCATCAGCAGGAAAAGCTGGATGTGGTTATCCCGAACTTTGATTCGGAGCTGTTTAATTTTATCAAGATCGCTCCGCAATTGCGGCAGATAGGCATCGCGGGTTTTCTGCCAACGCACCAGCAACTGGCTTTACGCGACAAGGTACATTTAAAAGATTTTGGATTGAAGCATGGGTTTTACGTACCGGCCGACCATAAACTGTATACCGCCGACGATATAAAAAAAGCTGCGGATGAATTTAACTTCCCGATGGTGATAAAGGGGAAATTTTATGAGGCCTATGTAGTTTACACCATGGACCAGGCCGTTAAAGCGTTTCACCAGTTGAACGCGGCCTGGGGAGTACCGGTAATAGCACAGCAGTATATAAAAGGTACCGAGATAAATATAGCCGCCCTTGGCGATGGCAAAGGCAATACGCTAAGTATAGTAGCCATGCGGAAGCTATACATAACCGATAAAGGAAAAGCCTGGGCGGGAGTTACCATTAAGGACGATAAGTTTATTGAACTGGCCAATAATTTTGCCCGTGCAACCAACTGGAGAGGCGGCTTTGAAATGGAGATCATGAGCAACGAAGAAGGGCATTTATATGTTTTGGAGATCAACCCACGGTTTCCGGCATGGATTTATTTAACAGCCGCGGCCGGGCAAAACCAACCTGCAGCATTGGTAAAAATTGCTTTGGGCGATGATGTTAAGGCTTTTGATGATTACCAGGCAGGTAAATTATTTGTGCGGTACTCGTGGGACCATATAACCGACATTACCGATTTTCAACAATTCTCGGTATTTGGCGAACTATAATTTGATTATAATGAAAAAGCTGGAATACGAAAAACCATATATTAAAAAGCTGCACGCCGATGTTATGAACAAGTTTGGCACCCGTACCGGTGTGCAGCCTGTTAAAAGCATCGATGGTGTTTCGGTTAAAAGCCTGATCGAGAACTATGGCTCTCCCGTTTTTGTACTATCCGAAAAGCAGATCCGTAAAAATTACCGTTCGGCATACAGGGCCTTCAGCACACGCTACCCCAAAGTACAGTTTGCATGGAGCTATAAAACCAATTACCTTAATGCTGTTTGCCAGGTATTTCACCAGGAAGGCAGCTGGGCCGAAGTGGTATCTGGTTTTGAGTACCGCAAAGCATTGAGCAATGGCGTACCGGGCAACAAGATCATTTTTAACGGTCCAGGTAAATCAAACGATGATTTGAAAATGGCTATCGAAAATGATTCGCTCATCCACATTGATCATTTTGAAGAACTGGGCAAACTGCTTGCATTAAGTAATGGATTGGCCAATAAACCACGTGTGGCTATCCGCGTTAATATGGATACCGGCGTATACCCCCTGTGGGATCGTTTTGGTTTTAATTATGAAAACGATGAGGCCTGGACGGCCTTATCAAAGGTTGTAGATTCGGGCAAGCTGCAATTGGTTGGTTTGCATTGCCACATAGGTACTTATATGCTTGCTACGGATGCTTACGGCATAGCAGCTACCAAACTGTGTAACCTGGCCCTGCGCTGCCAAACCCAGTTGAACCACAAAATTGAATACATTGATATGGGTGGCGGCTTCCCGTCAACCAATACCTTAAAAGGCGCTTACCTGCCCGGGAATGATACAGTACCATCGGTAGATGATTTCGCGGAGGTGATCACTTCTACCCTGCTCAGCTTCGGCTTTGCCAATGAAGACCTGCCCCTGCTTATTTTAGAAAGTGGACGGGTATTAATTGATGATGCCGGGTACCTTTTGGGGACCGTTATTGCCAACAAGCGGCTAAGCACCGGCAAAAGGGCTACCATTATGGATTTTGGGGTAAACATTTTGTTCACCTCGTTTTGGTACGAGCACCAGATAAGCCCCGCGCAGGATTTTATGCCGCATAGCGAAAACATGGTAATATACGGTCCGCTTTGTATGAATATTGACGTGATCAGGGAGAGCATCAACCTGCCGCTGCTTACCGCCGGCGACCAGGTGGTAGTACATAAAGTAGGCGCTTATAACATGACACAATGGATGCAGTTTATCACCCTGCGGCCCGCCGTTGTGCTCATAGATGAGCAGCAACGTACACACCTCATCCGCGCCAGCGAAACGCTTAATTATATCGCAGAACCGGAGCTTGTTCCGGCCCATTTAAAAGCCAGTAAGTGAAGCAAATTTCATCATTTATAAAATCGGTCGTCAATTCCTACTCGGTACTGTTTTTTTCGCAGAACCAGGTATTGGGGACCATTTTATTGCTGGTTTCTTTTTTTAATCCTGTTTCGGGTTTTGCAGGGCTTGCTTGCGTAATCATATCGCTGCTGGTTTGCCGCCTGTTTAAATTTCACAATGCCGATATGCAAATGGGTATTTACAGTTTTAACAGTTTATTGTTGGGGATAGCATTCGGGGCATTTTACCAGGTTAACCTCATGTTTATGATATGGTTGTTTGCTGCCTGTATTTTGGTGATCGCAGCAACTATTATTATTTCGCAGCGTTTCGGAAAATCAGGATTGCCAATGCTCTCGCTGCCATTTATCCTGGTATTTTGGATGGTACTGCTGGCATCAAACAGCATTTTCAGTATGGGTTTACTGCAAAAAAACAGTTACCTGTTGGCAGAGATCTATGCCGGTCCGGTTACACTGGCTGGCATTGATGGCTACTTTGCCGGTATACTGCCACAATTTGTTAGCTTATTCTTCCGCTCACTAAGCGCCATTTTATTTCAGCATAATATTGTTTCGGGCATGCTCATCAGTATTGGCATGCTTATTCACTCGCGTATTGCTTTTAGTTTGCTCATCATGAGCTTTATAACTGCATGCGGATTTAATGGCATCACACATACCTATCCCGAAGGCATCAGCTATTATCATTTGGGTGCAAATTTCATGATGACATCTGTAGCTATCGGTAGTTTTTTTACAATACCTTCCCTGCGCTCATATTTCCTGGCAATATTGTGTATTCCGCTGGGTTTTATCATCATAAATGCGCTCACTGGTTTTATGTCGGTTCATTCGCTGCCGGTTTTTTCGTTGCCATTTTGCATCGTCAATATCAGCCTGCTATATTTTTTAATCCTGCGCAAATCACCAGGAAAATTACAATTAGCCACTGTACAGCATTACTCGCCCGAAAGAAACCTGTACCAGTTTTTAAACCAGCAGCACAGGCTTAAAGATTTGAAATACTTTAAGCTAAACCTGCCTTTTATGGGCTACTGGACAGTTTCACAAGGCTACAATGGTGCTATTACACACAAAGGCGACTGGAGCAAGGCCCTGGATTTTGTGATCTGCGACGATGAACAAAACACCTATCAATATCCGGGCACGCTACCCGAACATTTTTATTGCTACAATAAACCCGTATTAGCCTGCGGCGATGGCATTGTTGAACTGGTGGTTAACCATATTGATGATAATGCCATAGGCGAACAAAACCTGAAAGAAAACTGGGGCAATACCGTGGTGATCAAACATACTGCCAGCCTGTATTCTAAAGTATCGCATCTTAAAAAAAAATCTATCAGGGTAAAACCCGGCGACGTGATAAAACAGGGTGATATGCTGGGTTTTTGTGGCAATTCCGGTCGTTCGCCCGAGCCGCATTTACATTTCCAGGTACAGGCAACGCCTTATATCGGGTCGAAAACATGGAGTTACCCTTTTGCCTATTATTTTAACCGTAAATACGGCAAAAACAGCCTGGAAAGCTATAATGTTCCTGCTGAAGGTGAGTTAATTGGCAACCTTGAAGTTAACATGCCGGTAAAAAAAGCCTTCGACCTGCAACCAGGTTACACAGCAAAACTTACCCGCGAAAACGGAGCAACCGAAGAATGGGAAGTTTTTAAAGATGAATTAAACCAATCCTGCATATACAGCAAAAACACAGGTGCTGCGGCGTATTTCATCAACAACGGCACCATGTTTTACTTCACCAGCTTCTACGGCGATAAACAATCGTTGTTGTATTATTTTTACCTGGCCGCGTACAAGGTAATTTTTAACAATACCGAAGCGATACTGGTTAATGATGAGTTCCCTTTACACCTAACCAAAAACAAAGCTTTGCTTTGCTTACAGGATTTTATAGCCCCTTTTTACCGGTTCATAARTATAAGTTACCAAAGCAGCAGCGCGGATAAAAAGACAGGTTTAAGCATTGGATCAAAACAATACAGTGAAGTTGCAGGCAAAAAAATACAGATGATGGAAGCCACGGTTGATATAGATCATGGCAGCTTACTGGCTTTCTGCATAAATTTAAATGGCGAACATATTAAAGCACAATGGAGTACAGAAAACTGACAGTATTGCTTGCTTTGATATTTGCCACTCTTGCCGCCCGCGCACAAGAGAATAAATTTGCGCTGGCCGATAGTACAGCCGAACAATTATACAATGCCGGCGACTGGAAGCAACTGATTATTTTTGGTAACAAATCAATTGCCAATGGCCTGGACTTCCCCGGTCTGCATTTTAAAATTGGATACGCCTATATGGTAACCGGTAACTATAAAGCTGCCATCGGCCAGTTTAACCAGGTATTAAGTGCAGATTCCTTTAACTCGACGGCACGACTGTACGCCTACTATTGTAACACATATCTTAATAATAACCCCGCAGCATCGTACCATGCCGCATACCTTGACAGGGAAACCTTGCATTCTATAAAAATATCCCACTTCGGATTAGTTGGTGCCGATCTTGAAAGCGGTATAAAACTCCCTAATAACAACGAGCGCGACAATGGCTTTTTTGAACGTATAGGTATTAGTAACCGTTTGGGCTGGCGCCTGCAACTGGAACAATCGGCAATTTCATTTAACCAAAATATATTCCGTTCATCGTATAATGATAAAAACCTATCCGGAAAAACTGATAAACAACTGGAATATTTTGTAAAGGCCCAATTTGTGTTCAATAACTACCTTAGTGCAATTGGCTCATACCATTACCTGCACACTACTTACAGGGGTAATACTAACAATAGCAATTTGGGCTTGTTGGGTATTAAGTATACCGGCCGTTACATTAATTTGCAGGGAGATATTAATTTCGGGAACCTGATCAATAAAACTTTAAAACAATATAATACCAAACTGGATTTTTATCCGTTAGGTAACCTTAATTTATATACCATTAGCCGGGCATCTGTTTTGAACTTAAGCGGCATAAACAATTTTATTTACAGCCAGGCCATTGGGTTTAAGGTGTTGAATAAAACCTGGGTGGAAACAATGGCTGCCTTTGGTAACCAGGACGATTACCTGGATGCAGATGGACTTTACGTTTACAATTCCATCGACCCCACAAAATTTAAATGCGGAGAAACCGTTTTTTACCAGTTGAGCGCTCACGCATTATTGGATTTAAATTATATTTATGAAAATAAAACAGACATATACCGCTCTGTAAATTACAATCAAAACTCTGTTACGTTAGGTATAATATGGAAATTTTAAAGAAAACGTTTATAGCAGCATTTTTTATTTTATTGGTGATAAGGCTGCAGGCGCAAACCAATGCCGTGTTGCAAAAAGCCTTTCGCACCAGTTATGCCGATGAACTGGACAAAAATTATATAGCTGCCATTAACGATATTTATCCGTACCTTAGTGATAACAGTTACGAGGTAAATATCCGTTTAGGCTGGCTCCATTACCTAAATAAAAACTACACAGCATCACAGTCTTATTATCAAAAAGCCATCAGTATAAAACCAGGCGCTATTGAGGCAAAATTTGGATTCGTGAAGCCCCTGTCGTTTTTGCAAAGCTGGGATAAAGTACTTGAACAGTATTTAGCTATCCTGAAGATTGACCCTCAAAATACGCAGGCCAATTACTGGGCTGGTATAATTTATTATAACCGAAAGCAATATGATGCCGCCATCAGGTGTTTTAAGGTAGTAGTAACCCTTTACCCTTTTGATTACGATGGCAACCATATGTTGGCCTGGAGTAACCTGATGGCAGGTAAAAAGCCAGATGCCAGGTCGCTTTTTGAAAGGGCATTGGTAATTAAGCCAGCGGATGCTTCAAGTACCGATGGGTTAAACAGGTGCAATTAATCGGGTCATTAAACCCGTTTATCGATTCCTGGCCTGGTTACCTGGTAATGTTATACCTTTGTGGTTTAAAGTATCATAGTGTATGGTCATTTAAATTAACATCCCAATACAACAATTATAATAACCGTATATACCATATACATGAAAATAAAACATTTATATTTTAAACCACAGCTGATTGGTTTGCTGCTTTTTTTTGTAGTTTTTAGTTCCTGCAAAAAAGATAAAACCACGCCCAAAGTAGTAAATGCAACTCCGGTAACATTGGGTTTATATCAATACGCATCAGGGGTAAATAAAAGAGTGCTTATTCCGGTTACACAGGTTGGTACGCAAACTGTAAATTACGGAAGCATATTTGATACCGGATCGCCGGGAATGACCATAGATGCCACAGGCTTACTTCCGGCAGCAATGATCACTTCAGCCGGAATTACGGTCACTGGGGATTCTACCGTTGTAAACGGCATCACTGTAACCTCAAAAACAGCTGTTATAAGTTTTGGCGATGCCACAGGCACCACTAAAGAATACGGCAACCTGGCCTATGCTAACGTTAAAGTAGGCAATTCATCAGGCAGCATCTCATTAAAAAGGGTACCCTTTTTTTTGTACTATAAAATAATTGATGGAAACGGCAACCAGCTAAGCGCCCACGCTGCCGATGTTTTTGGCGTAGGGCCTGGTTTGAGCAATAGCAGGAGCGAAATTTCGAGTCCGTTAAGGTTTTTTGATTATGGTACTGGCCTTACCAGCGGCTTTAAGCTGGCAACTTTAAATACAAGTTTTGCAAGTACACCTACCTACGTTTCCGGCTTGCTTACCGTTGGCCTCACTACTTCAGACCTTTCCTCGTCAGGCTTCATTATGCACCCGCTTACTTATTTTGCCAATGGCGGTTATTCGGCTAATATACCAGGAACAATAACTTACAGCGGGAAAACCATTTCGGCACAGTTCCTGTTTGATACCGGTACACCATCTGTAACCACTATTGAAGATAAACTTGCCACAAGCGCCACCGGCCCATTGCCTGCAAATTCAGTAGTAACGATAACTACCAATAAGGGTTTTACATACACTTACACCACATCAAGTACCGGAAACCTTACCGAGGTACAAAACCCTAATAATACCGCCGATTACCGTACAATTTTAAGTATCGACTTTTTTATTAAAAATGAATACCTAACAGATTACGGCAATCACCAGATAGGGCTGAAGAATGATTAAGTAAATTTCATTCGTCGATTTATAGCCACAATTCATCGATACATTACCGGGAGCAACAGTATTCCCGGATTAATTTTGAGTAATAAAACCTGCTGCCTGCTCTGGCAGGAACTTTTTAACTAACCAAAATTAATTCGGAATGAAAAACAAACTTACCAACCCAGGGTTATTGATGCTGGCTGCTTTAATAGGCCTGGCATCATGCAAAAAGGAAAACGCCTCCAAATCGGCTTCCGTTACAAGCACAACTTCTTCTACCATTACGTCTACCGGGGCCATTGCCATTAGTTTGGCATCTGGTTCAACAGACACGGTGTACATGGTTGGCTGCTATGGCAAGCCCAGCAAAAATGACTCTGTTGCTTTTAGTGCACTGCCAACAACAATTGGTACTTACTTAACCGCAAACTACAGCAGCTATACTTTTAAAAAGGCTTATTCAATTACAGATACCACCAAAACTGTGGTTAATTACATTGTTGTGATTAAATACAACAGCGCGCTGATTGGTTTAAAGTTTACCACAGATGGAACATTCGTAAGTATATTGGAGCAAAGGGATGGTCCTGACTTGAAGGGACAGGGATGGCATCGCGGCGGCCCGTTTGATAACAGGGATGGTAAACACCGCGATACGATAGCTATATCTGCCCTGCCTGCTGCTGTAACCAGCTATATTAAAATTACCTATCCAACAGATACACTGCTACATGCTTCAATCATGCCGGACAGCGCCTATGTGCTCATCAGTAAAAACAATGGCTTATACGCTACTGTAATTAAAGCAGCCGGCACCTTTGTAAAACGCGTACAGATTAACCTGCATCCGGGCAAACCTGTTGCTGTAACTACTGCTAACCTACCGGCCGCTATAACCACCTATTTAACCACTACCTATCCTGGTTATGTATTTGAAAAGGCATATTCGTTTAGTGTAAGCGGCACTTTAAAAGGGTATGCCGTATTAATTACATCCAACAGCACTAAATATATAGTGACATTTGATGCCAGCGGCGCATTTGTAAAAGCGTTTGCAGTACACTAAGAATCTTCCCATAGTTAATAGTAGTTAACCCGGCTCTCTTTAAGCAGAGACCGGGTTTTTTATTAGAAAAAAAGCGCTATTGATTAATCAGCGTTATTTTTTAGCATGATAAAGCTGATTCATAAAAATGGTGATCCCGTACTTAGCACTCTTCCATTTATCATCCAGGTCTTTAGGAACAGCCCCAGGGCTTTGGGCAAAATTGCCTGCTATAATATCCAAATCACCATCGCCATCAATATCGGCCTTTTCAAGGGTTAAAGTTTTAAGCGGCACCTCGCTTTTAAGGACGTAAGATTTAAAGGTAAACTTATCCTGGTTTGTATTTTCGAGGTATACAAAGGATTCGTCGATCAGCTTGCCAAAATCGGGAAAGAAAGCGCTGCAGGCCAGGTCTATATCACCATCATTATCAAAATCTTCGGCCAAAACATGGGTTACGCCATATATCGGGTAAAAAAACTGTTCTTTAAAAGCGTTATTGCCCTGGTTAATATTAATCCTGATACCATGATAGGCTTTCAACACCTGGGAGTAATCGGCATTGTCGCCATGCACGGTTATAATATCGGTAAGCCCATCATGATTATAATCCACCAATACCATATCTGTAGTTCCATAATTGGGCGGAAAACGCAGCACCCTTTCTTCTTTAAATTTCAGATCATCTTTCTGGTAAAAAACATAAACACTCTCATCCCCCTGCGAAAACATGGCTACAATATCCTTTTTGCCATCGCCATCCATATCCGTCACGTAACATTTAATGGCCCCTGCAACCGACCGTAAAACAGTTTCCTTATATTTCCCGGCTTTGTTTTTTTTAAACAACGACAGGCTCCCGGTTTTATTCCCAAAATTACACACAATGATTTCGGGAATGCCATCATTATTAAGGTCGGTTATAATGGAATTAACCGGCCTGTGCAGGGAGTTTAACAATACCGCAGCTGTACTGTCATTATAGTTTACATACGACCCCAGGCTCAGCTCGGTTGGGTATAGTTTACCTATTTCGGTAAAATAAGTACTTCCCTTATAAAAGTTAAAATCAACTACGGGGCTTTGCGTTTTTATAGTTTTGGTAACACCCGTATTATATTTCCAGGTGAAAACCTTATTAAGATAATTCCCTATCCATAAAGTGTTGTTTTCCGGGTTATACTTTATCCCGGTAATTAAAGATGGAAGCTGATTATCAATTGGAATATCCTGCCTGGTGAACTGCTTAAGCGGACTGTTTCGGTTTAACCTGCTTTCGTCTGCAATAAGTGTATCGGGGGCCAGGCTTATAACATATGCTACCAGTTTATCCCACTCATCCTTATTTAAAACCGGGGCATCGGGGATGATGTCATTTTTTTTAACGATGATCCTTTCCTCATCAGATAATCCACGCAGCGGATCATAATTAGGATAAATGATCCCCATGCGTGCAGCCATCACGGGCAGCACATGCAAGCGCCAAACCTCTTTGGTTAAACTGGCCGGATTAGGCAGCATATGGCATTTAGCACAAAAGTCGGTGAATAAGATTTTACCCTCATCATCTACCTTTGCCGGCTTTGGTCCGGCAGTTACCGGGCCCTGAGTTAATGAACTCAGACCGATCATCAACGTTAAGGCAAAAAGTCCTGTTAAGATGACCGGTCTGATATTCATAGTTGTTGTTATTGATCAATACTTATCATTTGGGGAGTACCTGCGTCGTTCCAGCCATTAATGCTCACAAGCAATTTTTTATTAGTTGCAGCCGCATTGTAATTAATAATTACCTTTTTTTCTTCCCCCGGTAAAACAGTAATATAGTTATCGCTGTAAAATGCAGGTAATACCCGTGTTTTACTATCTGCATCCACTAACGAAACTCTATTAAAAAACCCAAGTACGCTATTTTGTTTATTAACCAACGTAACTTCTACGTTACCTGGTTTTATGTATTTTGCTTTAACAGATAATTCCTGGTTCTTCATTTTTTGAAGACCCGAAAATGCACCCTTGCTATCAGGGATCCAGTAGGTATTATCGGTGATAACTTTTTTATTTTCATCCAATAATTGTAATGACAGAAAAACACCTTCTTTGGCGGCAAGTTTATCAACAGATGCTTTAACAGATAAGTATTTTTTAACTGTATTGGCATTTATATCGGCAAAAACCTGGGTGATTACGTTTTCTTTGCCTTCCATATCATAGGTTTTTATTACCATCATCATACTACGCCTGGCTTTGAAGGTATTATTAGCAACCATAACCATACCATTTACAGGGTTATACATAATATGGAACGGCGCACTGCCATTGTGTAAACCATAAAGGCAGGCATTAGGGTCAAGGTAATAATCATACATCTGCCCGCGCATGGCAGTCCATGGGTTTTGAGTTTTCCAGATAATAAAGCCGGTGTACCAGTCCCACATATGCGAAGTAAAGCCTTCGGCAAGCCCGCGGTATTGGTCATAGTTTATCAGTTGCGCTTTCATTGCAAAATCGGCAGCGTTTTTGGCTTTGCCATATTTGTTGATACTGGTGTCATAACCAATGTATTTATGGTAGTCCCAAACGCTATCTACTGTATTTTTGTGTGTATCCTCGTCGTAAACCGGCGGCACCATGTTAACAGTAGGGATAAATCTTTTCAATGATTCATAGTCGCCCACACCTACCGAACCTACCTCGGAGTTAAAAGGATGGGTTTTAAATTCCCAAAATACCGATAAAGGCTGAATACCATACGGCCCATCGCCGTTGCCCCCCAGTACATTGTGCGACATGCTATCTGAGTTTGAGTAATCAACAAACCAGCGGGTATTATCAAGCTTGGGCAAAATGGTATCGCGTAAAGCTGTAAGGATATCCTCGGGCGGAGTGATCTCATTACCACCACACCAGATGGCCAGCGAAGGATAGTTACGGACCATCTTTATCTGGTCGATTGCCGAACGCAGGAAAAGGCCATGATCATCCGGGTATTTGCGGCGGGTCCATTGGTCGTCAAGCTTCATTGGGTCTTGCCAGCGGCCGTTGCAATCGCCCGATCCCCACAGATCCTGGAACACCAGCATACCATATTTATCACAGGCCTCGTAAAATTCGGGCCGCTCAATCATAGCGCCCCCCCAAACCCTGATCAGGTTCAGGTTCATATCCCGGTGGAAACGAACTTCGGCATCATAACGCATATCCGACAGGCGCAACATGGCATCGGATATAACCCAGTTGCCACCTTTTATAAATATCTTTTGACCGTTAACCGCAATCTGGCGACTTCCGGTGTGCTCATTATACTCACTGGTTAATTGCCTTACCCCTATTTTAAGCAATTGCTGATCGGACACTGCTTTACCGTTAACGGTAAACTTCAACTTAAAATCATACAAATGCTGCGGCCCATAACCGTTTGGCCACCAAAGTTTAGGATTTGGCAAACTATAATCGCTAAAGTTTACATCCGCAGTTGAGTTTGGTTTCAGGCTGATGCTTTTTGAAATGGTTTTACCATCCAACTCAAAACTTAAGGTACCGCTAACCGGTTTCGTTGTTGTGTTATTTAGTTCGGCAGATACTTTTATGGTGGCAGGCTGCTGCGGGCCTTCGGGAAGCCTTACTCCCGGCACAAGGGTAACAATATGCTCATCGGTAATACGTACAGCCCCTGTTTTTTGAATAGTTACCTTATCCCATATCCCGGTATTCCTGTCCCGCATAGGTTGAATCCAGTCCCAGCCTGCGGTATATTGCAAACCAACATTTCGGGCAATGGTACCGTCACCACCCTGGCCGCCATTTGGGTTACCCGGCACATCCGGCGGGTGCACCAGCACGGCTAAACGGTTGTTGCCATTTTTTGCCAAAAAGGGTGTTATGTTATAGTTAAACCTTAAAAACATTCCCTTCTGAATGGTTTTGTTTAGCTTATGACCATTCAAATAAATATCACAGCTATAATTTACCCCCCTAAAATTCAGGTAAACCTGGCCTCCGTTTTGTGCCGGTGTTTCCTTAAAATCTTTGGCAAACCAATAAGTATAATAATCTGCCCCGGTTTTGTAAATATCAGGTATGTGCTCGTTGTTCATCCCCCAAAACGGATCGGGCACTTTGTGATTGTTTAACAATGTAGTTAAAACAGTGCCCGGTACGGTAGCAGGCATCCAGCTACCGGTATTAAACGCTGTTGTTGATAGTACCGTTCCATTATCCTTCACGCTGTTTATAGGCGCGCACAGCCAGCCGGAGTTTAGTTCATAGCTATTTTGTGCGTATATATTAGTTATGGTAAAAGATAAGGCCRGCGCAAAAAATAATTTACTGAGCCGGAATGATAGTGGTTGCGACATTTTATTTGATTATAGATCGTGTTATATAGGTATGGTATAAAAAGTATTAAGCGGATTAGTACTGAATTTTAAATACGGCTGCCTGGGCCAAGCCGTTTTGCGTTTGCAAAGATGCAGGTACATTTATTTTAATTACGCCTTCACTCGCGGTCCACTTTAATTTTTTGCCGATATCCAGCAAACTTATTTTTTTAACCGTACCGGCATCCTTTAAATGTAATGAGATAGTTGAAGGCAAAACAACGGCGTCTTTATCCTTTTCGGCCAAAACAAATGCATATACACTTTTGCCTGCTTTGGTGTAATAAATATTTCCTTCCGAGTAAGGCGCTATTGCGTTGGAGTTATAAATACCTTCACCATTTATTTTAATCCAGTCGCCAATCTGCTTCAGGCGGCTATAGGCAACAGGGTCCCAGTCACCATCGGGGCCGGGGCCTATATTCATTAACAGGTTACCTCCGCGGGATACTATTTTCACCAATAAGGTTATTATCTCGCTGGCCGATTTATAATTATCGCCAGGTACATAGCTCCAGGAGTTACCCATAGTGATGCAGCTTTCCCAGGGATGATCTAAAGGCGCATCCGGCACCTGCTGCYCGGGCGTGGTATAGTTTTCATATTGCCCGGCAACTGTACGGTCAACCACTATTAAACCCGGCTGTTTTATTCTTGCTGCCGCGGCTATCTTTGCCATATCAATATCCTGGTCGTACGGAATGGTGCGCTGCCAGTCAACAGCCGGATCTATCGTGTTTTTGGGTCTAACCCAGCCGCCGTCCAGCCATAAAATATCAACCTTACCATAGCCGGTCATTAATTCCTGTATTTGATTAAAGGTAAAATCCTTGAATTTCTGCCAGCGCTCGGGATATTTAGCCGGATCATAGTTTACATTCCTATCCTTAGGCGGAAAGTACGGCCACCAATAATTTTCTGTATGCCAGTCGGGCTTTGAAAAATAAGCTCCAATCATAAAGTTTTCTTTGCTAAAGGCATTAAATACCTCTTTGGCAACGTTGCTCCTGGGGTTGGCAGAAAAAGGCGTTTTTGAGCTGGTAATTTTATAATCGGTTTGTTTGGTATCAAACATGCAAAATCCGTCGTGATGTTTGGTTGTAAAAACAACATATTTCATTCCGGCATATTTAGCGGCTGCCACCCATTTTTCGGGATCAAACTTTGTAGGGTTAAAAGTTGTTTGCAGGTTTTCATAAGCTTTTTTATAACCGTTGTAATCGCCGCCATATGGACCACGGCGTTGTGTCCATCCCTCATCCTCCGGGCAAATGCTCCAGCTTTCTACAACACCCCACTGACTGTACGTACCCCAATGCATAAATAATCCAAATTTAAGGCCCTGCCACTTATGCAGATTTTTTTGCACCAGTGAATCATCAGGTACCACATAATCTTTTGACATATTATGTTGTTGTGCACTAAGGTTACCAAAAGGCAACAGGCATGTTAACAAAATCAGTAGTTTTTTCATTTATATTTATTTTTTTTGTTTCTTTATATCAACGCCAATTAAGGAACCTTAAATATTAATCTTTTTTGATAAGATCCGCCAATTAATGGATAAAATTTGGATATTTTTTATCCATTTCATTGCTTATTAGTTATAAAAAAGGCACTTAGTGTACACCTTTAAGCAATATTAATATTAGGACAAATATCAAAAAAGTAACATTACTTTATTTACTTTATTATTTTTATATCAAATTGAGTTTTAAAATGTCAGTTTTACATTTCAAAACATGCCAAACAGGCCTTAATGTGCCCTATTG
>NZ_JBFUKF010000031.1:0-26122 GCF_056400985.1 Mucilaginibacter sp. P4_G9
GAGTGACCGTCCCAAACTCGCAAACGGGCTCTGGTCGGCCCCAAGGGTTTATACGGGGTATGTAGCTTGCTCTGTTTTTTTGCAAGACTAACCTTTAGCAGCTATATAATCAACAAGTGTCATTACTGTTTTTTCCAGTTCAAGCTGGTAGTTACTCGCAATGACGATCACGAGGAGGTTGTGGTATCCATACATGTCATTACTGTTTTTTCCAGCTGGGCTGGTGGTTATTCAATGACGATTAATTTTTAATACAATCTATCTCTTTACTATTTTTTCCAGCCTGTCTGGTGGGTGCCCGGCGGTCTATAAAAAAAGAAACGCCCTACCTAATAATAGGCAGAACGTTTAGCCAGTCAAAACTCTTCGGAAGTTGTTGGGCTTTTACTTTATCTCAAAAACCGCGCTAATTTGCAGGCTGATCTTGATTTTCTTGAAGTCGATATCGGATTCAGGGGCATCTGCTACGGCAGATTTGAACGCCATGGTGTTGTATTGGCGTGGCTGTGGAAAGCTGCTATTGTCGCTTTCAGCTATATTAAGCACGTCGCCCAGCTTGTTGCCTAAGCCTGCCAGCAGGAATGAAGCTTTGTCGCGGGCCGAAAGCAGGGCTTTTAATTTCAGCTCGTTTTTTAATTCATTGATCTTTGAATAATCGTAGCTGTCGATATTGGTCGACTGTATACCTTTTGGGTCAACTTTGGATACAATTTGGTTAAACTTGTTCAGGTCGCGGATGCGCAGGCCATATTGTTTGCCGGCCAAAAAGTCGGGTGCTTTTTTCTTTTGGAAGGTATTATTCCAGGCAGATACATTGTTCACGGTAAAATCGGCAGCGGGAATACCCGCATCTTTAACGGCTTTTTCGAGCTGGGCTTCGAGGTCAGAGATCTGGATGTGTTTTTTACCATCCATATATTCCTGCAGCGAAATGGTAACGTTGATGATATCGGGGGTAACTTCCTGCTCGGCAGTGCCGGTAACTTCTATTTTGCGGCGCAGATCAACAGTTTGCGCAAAGGCCGAATAAGTAAATGTTAGCAGGGTTGCAAGGATAAATAGCTTCTTCATGTGTGATGTTATATATTTTGTGTGTTATGACTTAGGTAACGTGCCAATGGTTTAATATGTAACAGGTAAGGTTAATTATTTATTGAGCTATAGCTATGGAAGGAAAAAAGTGGTGGTTTGTTTGAAAAAATTTCATCTTTTAGGAGCTTTTTGAATTTAGATTGTACCTACCCATGACGTGTTTTCAAAAAAACCTTCTTGTCATCCTGAACGCAGTGAAGGATCTATTATTCACCATGCTTCTTCGCCCTGTACAGTCTGCGAATAGATCCTTCACTGCGTTCAGGATGACAAACCTTTTAAAACGTCATTTCCCCTTCAGTGTTTCGCGAAGTTTTACCACAACAGCGGCGGGATTGTACACAGGATTTATATCTCCTTCGCGTCCCCGCTGCCAATCCAGCCTTCATTGCCATTAGCCAATCGTATTTTTACCCATTTGCTGTTGCTTTCAAGAATATTAACTTTTGTGCCTTCGTGCAGTACAAAAACAACTTTGGATGAATCTACAGGTGCGCTTTTTACTGTTACCGAGGGGGTAAAAATAATGGCTTCGTGATGGGCCTCAAAGTAACGGGCCTGCCTGCCGGCTATAAAAACGGTACCCATCCCCAGGATCAATAATACTATAGCCGAATAGAAAGATGCTTTTTTTATGCCCACCGAACCTGTAAAACGGTAAAGGACCAACAAACCCGATCCCGCCAGGAACAGCAACACACTCAGCACTGCCAGCGTATCCGCGGGGAAAGCCAGGATAAAGCCATGCCACCATTTACTGATAAAAAACTCAACAGGCTCTTCAATCTTATCTGCGGTTTTTGAATTGGCAAATTGAATATTAACCCGGATATCCTCATCACCGGGGGATAGCTTGCGCGCTTTTTCGTAGTATAGCAAAGCGGGGGCTATATCGCCGGTTTTGTAATAAGCGTTCCCTAAGTTAAAATACAGGGCCGATGAATGGTAGCCATCGTCCACCATTTTTTGGTAGGCAGCCGCGGCATCCTTGTATTTTGACTTTTGATACAGATCGTTCCCCTTTTTGAACAAAGCAGCGGCATCATCATTACTAAAAGCCAGTAATGGCGATATAATGAGCAGCAACAGGTAGATACAACGCTTCAGCATGTTATATTTTTTCTTCAATGTTATTGATCATGTTTTTTGCCCTATCAAACATCTGCTGTTCTGATATGCCCGAAACAGGCGCGTAGCGGGCCATATCGCACAGGTCTAATGTCTCCAGCAATTCGTTGATAGTCGGTTCATCTAACGACCGGGCTTTTAGCTCGGTTGCAATCTTTTCGCGGTTAAGGTTGGCAGCGGCAATGTTCAGCTTATCGCCCAGGTAACCATACAGGCCCCTGAACACATTTTCGTAAAAGGCGCTTTTATTATTTGCCGATAACTGCGCCTTCGCGCTGGCCAGGTGTTTGGCGGCAATTTTACCGGCCTTGCGGCTTTTTACTTTAACCACATCGCTGTTGGCCACTTCGTACCATTTGCCGTATACCAAAGCCCCCGCAAACAATAGCGGACCAAATATCAACAGGAAGTAATATAACGGCGAACCATAAAAACCATCTTTATTTTTGGCAATCTCGCCGGCATCGGTTTTTATATAGCGGATATCCTTGTTCAGCAGCTTAACGTCCTGCTTATCAGAATCGCCTAAGGAGGTTACGTTATTTTCGGTAGCACCCCTGGCAACCTTTATTGGGAAGCCCCTGGTTTGTACGCTTACATATTTACCTGCCGACAGGTCGAAATACGAGAATTTGATCGGGTCGATATTAAAGCTGCCGCCATGCCTGGGTATCAGCAGGTAAGTATAAACGCGGGTACCCGATTCGCCGTTTTCATTATCGGTAATGGTATCGGTTACCTTGGGGTCATATTTTTCAAAATCAGCCGGGAACTCGGGGGCCATCGGCTTCAAAAGCTTCAGGTTTCCCTTGCCGCTTACCGTGATCTTGTAGTTAAGCGGCTCGTTTGCCTTAAGCTCTTTTTTATCTACCGATGTATTGATAGAAAACCGGCCTACCGCACCGCTGAAACCAGCGGGTTTACCGGCTTCGGGAAGTGGTTTTACATGGATAACCGCCGGGATACTTTTAATTTTGTATTTAACATCATTATAGCTGCCGCCGCCAAAAAAAGCATCAAAGGGATCGGCAGATTGTACAGCCTCCCGCACAATAAAATTCATGATCATCGGATCGATGGTGATGTTACCGGCATGTTCGGGGAAAAGAATGTTCTGCTTGATCTCGGTAACATTATATTTTAGTCCCTTTATGGTTTCTATTCGCCAGTGAACATTGTTGGGGTCTTGATTTTTAATCTCCTGGCTATAAAAACCATTCAGGTCCGACATTTTTTCCAACTCGTTACCTACCAGCGCCACGCGCGTATACAGGCGGTAGCTTAGGGTAAGCTGCTCGCCTATGTAAGCGTTGGTTTTACTTACATCGGCCCTGATGAACAGGTCTTTGTTAATATCCCTTGACCGCCCCGATGTAATACTTTGAACCTGCCCTCCCCTTTGTTGTTGCTGAGCCGCCGCGGCCTGCTGTGCCGAAGCTGCCGTTGTGCCTTTAACTACCTTTATTTTTATGGGTTGAGTGCTTAGCATTTTGCCGTTAACCACTATTGTTGCCGGCCCAATGGTGTAAGTGCCCGGCTTAACGGCCACCAGGTCAAAACTGTAAGCCATGCTTGCGGATGAAGCACCGTTAATAATACTCATGCTTTGGGAAACATTGGGCCCCGATACCACCAAAAAGCCGCTAAAGCCTGGTGCGGTAAACTTATCGCCGTTTCCATTTAAGCTAAAGGTAACCTCAAACTGTTCTGTTGTACCCACTTCAGTTTTACTAACCGATGCGGTGAATTTTACATCGGCAGCAAAAAGCACACCGGTACAAAACAGCAGGAGGAGCGATATGTAATACTTTAACTTCATGTGTTATAAATATAGGGCTTACCAGTCTTTGGAGATTTTTACCCTTGCGCCTTTCAGCTTTTTATTTTTCAGCTTATCCTGCGTTTGCTTTTCATCATTGTTCAGGGCTTCCAGCATCCGCTCGGCATCATCTTTTGATACATTATTGGGCTGCGGCTGGTTTTGCTGATCCTGGTCCTTTTTATCTTGATCTTTCTTATCCTTATCTTGATTTTTCTTGTCTTTATCCTGATCTTTTTTGTCCTTATCTTTATTTTTATCGTCCTTGTTCTTATCGTCGTTATTCTTTTTGTCCTTGTCTTTGTTCTTATCGTTTTTGTTATTCTTGTCCTGCTTCTTTTTATCGTCCTGCTGTTTTTTCAACATTTTTTGGGCGTATGCCAGGTTGTACCGGGTTTGGCTATCGGTCGGGTTATTCAGCAACGATTTTTTATAGGCGGCAATACTTTCCTCCAGCTTTTTCTTCTCCAGCAGGGAATTCCCTAAATTATGGTAGGCATTGGCCAAAACCTGTTTATTGTTTGATGTAGATGCAATCTTATTGAATTGCTGCTGGGCCTCATCAAATTTCTTTTGTTTGTACAGGGCATCGCCCAGGTTAAAGTTACCCTCAACCGTTTTATCGGTTTTTCCGACAGATTTACGGTAATTCTCTTCGGCTTCTTTATAATTCTTTTCCAGGTAAAGCTCGTTACCTTTTTTTATGTACTTTTTCTCCTGCTGGGCAAAAAGGAATGAAGCCTGCAGTACCAATAATACAACGATGATCAAGTGCTTCATGACTTTTTTACTTCAAATAATTTTATCCCGCTCAGCCGCATGTTTTTACGGTTTGATATAAAAAACTCTATCAGCAGCAATACAAAAGCGATGGCCAGGAAAAACTGGAACCTGTCTTCAAAATCTTTAAATGACTTGGTATCCAAAGTTTTACGCTGCATTTTGTTGATCTGGTCCATCACAATACCCAGCCCGCTGTTGGTATTATTAGCCCTCACGTAAACACCTCCACCTGCTGCTGATATCTCCTTACCCATATCCTCGTTTAGCTTACTTATCACCTGCTGGCCAACACTATCGGTATGGAAACCTGCCGGGCGGCCATTTTCATAAATAGGGATAGGAGCGCCTTCCTGCGAGCCAACGCCAACCACATGTACAGATACATCCCGGTTTTTGGCGTTTGAGGCTGCTTCTACCGCATTATCTTCATGGTTTTCCCCATCGGTAATGATGATCATGGCCTTGCCTGTTCCGTTTTTAAAATCAAACGACTGCATGCCCAAATCTATTGCCGCACCTATTGCCGTGCCTTGTGTAGGCACCATATCGGTGTTGATGGTATTGAGGAATAGCTTTGCTGCCGAGTAATCTGTTGTGATGGGCAGCTGCACAAAGGCCTGCCCTGCAAACACGATGATACCAATACGATCATTATGTAAACGATCAACCAGCTGGGCAATAGCCCGTTTGGCATTTTCCAGGCGATTAGGCGCAAGGTCTTGTGCAAGCATACTGTTGGATACATCAAGCAGGATCATCAGGTCGGCACCTTTGCGTTTTACCTCCTCGGTTTTTGAACCTATCTGTGGGTCGGCTGTGCCTACTATCAATATCGCGTAAGCAACCAAAAAGAAAATGAACTTCCACCACGGTCTCGACATAGAAACCTGCGGCATCATTAACTTCACCACATTTTTATCCCCAAGCGATGAAATGGCTTTCTTTTTCCAGATGCTCACCGTTAAAAACAGGATGATGAACACCGGTATAATAACCAATCCCCACAAAAATTCTATATGTGCAAAACGTAGCATCTATTAAGTTAAAGCCCCTTTAAACAGGGTGTTTTTTAATACAAATTCAAGCGATAATAAAACCAGCGCGATAATGGCCCAAGGCAAAAACATTTCTGTTTTTTTGCGGTACTGGGTAACATCAATCTTAGCTTTCTCCAGCCTATCTATCTGTGTGTAAATATTCTTAAGTGTTTCGTTATTAGTGGCCCTGAAATATTTGCCGCCCGTTATACTGGCAATTTTTGAAAGTGTACCTTCATCAATAACTACCGGCATGCGCTGGTATTGAACCCCCATAGGTGTTTGTACCGGGTATGGCGCAAAGCCATTGGTACCCAAACCTACTGTATACACTCTTACCTTAAATTGCCTGGCAATTTCTGCAGCGGTTATAGGCGGTATCGAACCCGAGTTGTTGGAACCATCGGTAAGCAATATAACTACTTTACTTTTGGCCTCGCTGCCGCGCAGGCGATTCACCGCGGTTGCCAGGCCCATACCTATGGCGGTTCCATCGGTGATCATCCCGTTTTTGATATCGCTGTACATATTAATAAGCACACTATGGTCAATAGTGAGCGGGCATTGTGTAAAGCTTTCTCCACTAAAAACCACCAAACCAATGCGGTCATCAGGGCGGCCTTTTATAAAATCAATGGCTATCTCTTTGCCAGCCTCCAGGCGGTTGGGCTTAAAATCCTCGGCCAGCATACTACCCGAGATATCTGAGGCGATGATGATATCAATCCCCTCGGTGGTACTGTTTTGCCAGCTTAATGACGACTGAGGCCTTGCCAGCGCTACAACCAATGCAGCCATCGCTAATGAGCGCAGCACAATTGCATAATGCCTGAACTTTGGCAGCATGCTTTTTTTAATTATTGTAAATCCCTTTAAGGCAGGCACACCCAGGCTACCCTGCAGTTGCTTTTGTTTCCAGATGTACCAGCCAACCATAAGCGGTATGCTGATAAGTAACCAGAAAAATCCGGGATGTGCAAATTCTATTCCGTTAAACCAGCTCATTTGTTCCCCTCTTCTTTTGCTGTTTGTGGCTGATATACCTGCTGTGTTCTGTTTACAAAACCGATGGCATTTTCCAGGCTTTGTTCATTTTCAAAAGGCAGTGGTTTTTCTTTGGCGAATTTCACTAAATCGGCAAGGATAAGCGTCTGGCGCAGCGTGTTCCTGTTCTCATCGGCAATATCCATAAACCTCAAACTTGCAAAAATCTCCTCAGATGTTTGTTCGTGCGCTGTTATGGCATACCTGTTCTCCAGGTATTCGCGAATCACCTCGCTCAGTTCAATATAAAACTGCTTTACCTGTTGTTCCTGTTGCCATTGCTTTTTATCGCGCAGCGCATTAAGTTTTTGCAAGGCTATAATATGGGCCGGTACTTTAGGTTTCGGCGGCTCAATAACTACCACCTTTTGGGGCCTTGTTTTAAGGTAATAAATAATGCCGGCTATAATTAAAATAACAAGTAGTCCGCCAACAACCCATGGCCAGTTATCGCGCAGCCAATCAATAAATGAATATTTTATAGCAAGCGGTTGCTTAATATCATAAAAAGCTTTGGTGGTATCTACCGCTACCGGCTGCACCATTAAAGTAAGTGGCTGGGTAAAAGCCGGCCCTGCGGTAGTTTTAAATGCATATGATGGTATTACATACGCACCGCTATCAAAACCGGTAATGGTATAACTTTTATGGATAGTTTCTAAGCTAACATCGTTTTTATCAAACAGTGTATCTGTTTTGCTGCTTACAATCTGTACCTTCCCGGCAATAGAATCTGCCAGTACCGGGAATTCCACCTTATCCTTCACATGGAATTTAATACTCAGGTGTAGTTGAGTTTGCTCACCAATTAGTATGGTGGCCCTATCCAGCTTTGCTCCCGCCTGTGGGGCCTGGGCAAAAGCATTGTAAAAAGTAACGGTAAGCAATAGTACCAGGGAATATTTAAAAAACTTGATCATCTCCGGCCTTCCCGCTTTTTAAATAGTGTCATTAATGGTTTTACGTATGATTCATGAGTGCCGATGCTGGTAAAATCAACACCAGATCTTTTAAATGTATCCTTCAGCATGCCATTCCTTCTTAGTCCATCGGCCTTAAAGGCATTACGCACATGCGCGTCGGCTGTATTTACCCAAAGCAGTTCGCCTGTTTCCTCATCCTTCATCGGGATGAGGCCCAGGTTAGGAAATTCTTCCTCGTGTTTATCATACAGCCTTAAGGCAATAATATCGTGCTTTTTGTTGGCTATCTTCAGTTCATCCTCAAAACCGGGGCTGATAAAATCTGAAAGAATAAATGCTGTACATTTCTTTTTGATAACGCTGGTAAAATATTTCAAAGCCACGGCAACGTTAGTACCTTTATTCTCCGGCTTAAAATCTATCAGCTCCCTGATGATCATCAGGATATGGGTACGTCCCTTTTTGGGTGGGATGAACTTTTCTATCTTATCGCTAAAAAATATCACCCCTACTTTATCATTATTTTGGATGGCCGAAAAGGCAAGCACCGCGCAAAGCTCGGTAGCCAGGTCCTGCTTTTGCTGGTTTTGGGTGCCAAAGTTTTCAGATCCGCTCACATCCATCAGCAACATAACGGTAAGCTCGCGCTCCTCGTCAAACACCTTTACATAAGGGTGGTTAAAACGGGCGGTAACGTTCCAATCGATGGTACGGATCTCATCGCCAAGCTGGTACTCGCGCACCTCGCTAAAGGCCATACCCCGCCCCTTGAAAGCCGAGTGATATTCGCCCGAAAATAAGTGGTTACTTAACCCACGGGTTTTTATCTCAATCTTCCTTACCTTTTTTAGCAGCTCTTTGGTATCCTTAGCCATTAACCCCTCCTAAATCCTCTCCTAAAGGAGAAGACTTTTACTTGTAATTTTTAAAATCAAAAAAGTGTCATTTCGAACGATAGTGAGAAATCTTATACACCCAGCGTCAGGCTGTGCAGATCGGACCTTGCCCTCATGCCCTCCGCTGGCTCATCAAAATGGCAACGGGGTTAATGAGGGCGTTGAGAATGCCTTACGGTACCTCTACCGCGTTCAAGATCCCCGTAATAATATTTTCGCTGGTGATATTCTCCGCCTCTGCCTCGTAACTTAAACCTATACGGTGGCGTAACACATCATGGCAAATGGCACGCACATCCTCCGGGATCACATAACCGCGGCGTTTGATGAAGGCATAAGCCTTGGCAGCCAAAGCCAGGTTGATACTTGCCCTTGGCGACGCGCCAAAAGTGATGAGGTTTTTATAATGCGCCAGTTTAAACTGCTCGGGGAAACGGGTAGCGAAAACAATATCGATGATGTATTGCTCAATCTTCTCGTCCATATAAACCTCGCGAACGATCTTACGTGCTCGAACGATTTCTTCGGGCTTAATGATCGGTGAAGGTTTCAGCATACCGCCGGGTAATATGTTGGCGCGGATAATTTTCTTTTCTTCTTCCTTATCCGGGTAAGTAATCACCACCTTCAGCATAAAACGGTCAACCTGCGCCTCGGGCAGCGGGTAAGTACCCTCCTGCTCAATAGGGTTTTGGGTTGCCAGCACCAAAAATGGATTTGGCAGCGGGAAGGTATTATCACCAATGGTTACCTGGCGCTCCTGCATGGCCTCTAACAATGCGCTCTGCACTTTGGCAGGTGCACGGTTGATCTCATCAGCCAGGATGAAGTTGGAGAACAACGGACCTTTACGAACAATGAACTCTTCCTTTTTCTGGTTATAGATCATGGTACCAACCAAATCGGCGGGTAACAAATCGGGAGTAAACTGGATCCGGCTATAATCAGCCTGGATAGCTTTGGCCAGCGTATTGATGGCTAAGGTTTTTGCCAATCCCGGTACACCTTCCAGCAGGATATGCCCATCGGCTAATAAACCGATCAGCAAACGTTCAACCATATATTTTTGCCCAATGATCACTTTATCCATCTCCATTTTAAGCAGATCGATAAAGGCACTTTCCTTTTGTATCATTTCGTTCAGCGCCCTGATATCGGTTGAATACGATGTGCTACCGGTAACAGCGCCCGATGAAACATTTTCGGTATTAATATTTAATTCTTCCATGAACCCTTTTTTATTTCGAGAGCAAACTTAAACACACAAACTTTTTTCTTCTAAAAAAATTCCACGTTTAAATGTTAAATTTTGTTAAATCTTTTAGTGTTAGCTGTAAATATAGGGTTTTATTGGTGGCGGGGAGGAATTTGGCGCGGGGAGCGAGGTTCGGGTTGCGAGGTTCGAGTCGCGGGATGCGTGGAACGAGGTGCGGGGAGTATCTCCTTCGCCATATCGTCGTTTGCAGTAAGCATCGCCCGCAATAACAAATCCCCGAACCTCGCAACCCGCAACCCGAACCCCTTTTTTAACCTACAGGTAACTCTTACATTACAACCAAAATAAAATGTATATTTAGTTTTGTATCAGTATAATCGATATGTGTAAAAAACTCCCGCTACTATTAGCTGTAACCTTGTGTTTCTCTGCCTTTGCTTATGGTCAAAATAATTACAAAACCATTCCCTTGCCAAATGCCATCATCGGAGTTGGCGAGGAATATTCGGGCATGTGTAACTACGGTAACCGGGTTTACCTGCTGCCACAATATGGCGACCATAAAACCCTGGTAAAAAAGGATAATTTAAAAGGCGAATTTTTGATCTATAGTCTGCTTACCGATAGCATAAACCGCGTGGTTGATGGTAAGGATAGTGCATTATCGGCCTATAAAACCCTAAAGGTGATAAACCTTGATAAACTGCCGGACAATGTGGGTGATGAATACGAAGGCTTTGAGGCGATAAGCATTGTAAACAATACCGTGTTTTTATCTATCGAGACTGATGATAAATATGAAAATTGCTACCTGCTGAAAGCCCGGCTCGATACCGTTAACAACCAGGTAATTATTGATCCGCTGCACATCGTCAACCTAAAACGACCGGAGTTTATTTATAACGCCGGCTTTGAAGCTGTTACCTGGCTGCCCCAGGAAAAAAAGCTGCTTGCTTATTACGAATATAACGGGATGCCAGCCGGCGGGCAGGGCTATTTAATTGACACCTCATTTACCAATCAGCCGGAAGCAATTAAGGTCCCTCAGCTATATTTCAGGGTAACAGATATTACTGCTGGTGCTAAAGATGCAATTTATGGTATCAACTACTTCTGGAACGGGGATTATAAATACTATCTGGATAACGACAAACTCAACCACCAGGAAGAAAATATAAAAAACACTATCCCCGATCTGCGGGATAGTTTGGTTAAAGATGCCGGATATTTACAATCATCTAAAACCACTTATGCCCGCATTGTGAGGCTTAAAAACCGAAGAGACGGCAAATGGGAACAGGTGGCCACTTTCCCCGGATATAAAAATAACTGGGAAGGGTTAACGCTATATCGTAAAGGAGTTTTGGTTATTACCGATGCCAATGGAAGTAAGAAACAAAACACAGTTTTGGCTTACGTGGCGTTTTGATCAGCCCGGGGTCAATACAACATCGTAATCGGGGCAAAACATTAAGCCGCTGCGCGTTTGCGTAGCGGCTTAATGTTTGTTTATATAGTGAGGGGCTTTATTTAGCCAGCGCTTTCTTATTTCGGCAGCGGCTTGCAACAGGGCGGCCTTTGTGACCGGTACGGTTGCCAATGGGCTAAGCAAGCCCCAATGATGGAGCTATATTTTTTTTTCGGCTTAAATAGCCGTTGGTCTTCTGATAATACCTAACAATATGGCAATTATAGCTATCACCAGTAATACATGGATGAGGCTGCCTACAGAGGTGAAAAACACGCCGATTGCCCAGCCAATTATCRGGATAACGGCAATTATATACAATAGTGAGTTCATGATAATTTGTTTTTAGTTAATGATTTCATATATATATAATGCCTGTTGATGGGAAAATGTTTTAAAAAAATAAACGGGTGCTCGTTACGTATCTATTAAGGACAAGAAAACACAGGCATACACGCATATTGTCTCAGTCAGAGAAAATGATCCTGCACCTAAATATATCCCTCAAAATACAAAGCAAATATTATTTTTGCAGATGATGTTGTGATCATGAATAAGATTACGCTGCATTATAAATAAACTTAACCTGATAAAAACTGATGGTTGCCGGTGTTGGGATAGATATGATAGAAGTTGACCGCGTGGCCATTAAAATTGCCAAAGAAAGCGGCTTTCGGGAACTGGTATTCTCTGCAAAAGAGATTAGCTACTGCGAGCTTAAGGCCGATAAATACCAGCATTATGCAGGCAGGTTTGCAGCTAAAGAGGCATTTTTTAAGGCACTGGGTACCGGCTGGTTAAACGGAACCGCATTTAACGAGATAGAAATAAGCAATAATGCAGATGGAAAACCAGAACTTACATTAATTGGGCAAACTGCCGAAACATTAAAACAGCGGGGACCATTAAAAATTTCCGTATCATTAACCCACCTTAAAACAATAGCATCAGCCATCGTAATTATAGAAAAGTGACAGCGCAATCAGCACATACACCAATACATCAGTCAAAAGAAGAGATAGTTGCTATGCAGGAGCAAAAGCTACAGCAATTATTGGTTTACCTTAACCAGAATTCGCCTTTTTATAAAGAGTTGTTTGCCGCTAACGACATCCGTATTGACGATATAAAAACGCTCGATGACCTGAAACGGATCCCTACTACGGTTAAAGAGGATCTGCAGATGCGTAATGATGATTTTATGTGCGTTAGCCGCGATAAGATCATCGAATACAGTTCTACATCGGGCACCTTGGGCAGCCCTGTCACTGTTGCACTTACCGAGAACGATCTGCAGCGACTTACCTATAATGAATACAGCTCGTTTATTTGTGCCGATGGCAGGCCCGATGACGTGTACCAACTGATGCTTACGCTCGACAGGCAGTTTATGGCCGGGCTGGCTTATTACTCAGGCATCCGTATGATAGGTGCGGGCATAATCCGCCTGGGGCCAGGTGTACCTTCATTACAGTGGGATACTATTTTAAGATTAAAGCCAACTGCTATTGTTGCAGTGCCATCGTTTATTTATAAGCTGATCCAATACGCCGGTGAGCACAACATCGATATCAATGCAAGCACCGTAAAAAAAGCTATTTGTATTGGCGAAAACATTCGGAATACTGATTTTTCATTGAATATTCTCGGTAAAAAAATTACCGATGCCTGGGACATCAAGCTCTATTCTACTTATGCCTCTACCGAAATGCAAACAGCGTTTACGGAATGTGGACAAGGCAAAGGAGGCCACCACCAGCCCGAATTACTGATTGTAGAACTGCTCGACGAGCAAAATCAGCAAGTTGCTCCAGGCGAACCGGGTGAGGTTACTATTACAACCTTAGGTGTTGAAGGGATGCCCCTTTTGCGTTATAAAACCGGCGATATTTGTCAATATTTTGATGAACCCTGCAAATGCGGGCGTACAACTTTACGGTTATCGCCTATAATTGGCCGTAAAAAACAAATGATCAAATTTAAAGGCACCACGCTTTATCCGCCTTCCCTTTTTGATCTGTTAAACGGAATGGAAGAGATCCTGGATTTTGTGGCCGAAGTTTATTCAAACGAGATAGGAATGGACGAAGTACTGCTGCATATCCTCCCCATTAATTATACCGATGAATGCGACCGGAAGATCCGGGCCAATTTACAGGCAAGGTTGCGGGTTAGTCCTCATGTTACCTATGTGCAGTACGATGAGATCCAGCAAATGCAGTACAAAGAATCGGGCCGAAAACCATTTAAATTTATTGATCGCCGGAAATAGTGGTGGGTTGAGGTACTTCGTCCTCCGTGGCTTTACCAAACACCTTATTAATCACATCCAGAATAGGCACGGTCATGAAAGTGGTTACCAGCGCCATAATCACCATCATGGCAAATACTTCTTTGTTAAGTACACCAAGGTCAAAGCCAATGTTCAACACAATCAGTTCCATCAATCCCCGGGTATTCATCAATGCGCCTATACTCAGGCTGTTTTTCCAGGTTTGGCCCACAAATTTAGCGGCAAGTGCGCTGCCTGCAAACTTCCCGGCAATGGCAACTAAAGTCACCATAGCGCATACCTTCCATAAATAAGCATCATTTAACAAGCCTACTTGCGTACGCAAACCGGTAAATACAAAAAATAGCGGGAGCAACAAAAACAGGGAAACATCCTTTATCCGCTCAATAAATACTTCCCTGAAGTTGATATTACCGGGCATTACAATGCCGGCCATGAACGCCCCGAAAAGGGCATGGATGCCGATGGCCTCGGTTGTATAAGCTGATACGATGAGCGTTAAAAAAAACACTGATACCGGGATTCCCAAATAACCAGGTTTAATATTGCGGCTGTAAATCACCTTCAACAACGGTTTTACGGCTTTCAGCATAAAAAGCACGTAGGCAATAGCCATTAATACAGTGTATACAAAACTCATAGCCGAACCGGCTTTAACAACAGCTATAACTATGGTAAGTATACACCATGCGGTAATATCATCGGCAGCAGCGCAGGTGATAACCAAAGCGCCAAGGCGTGTTTTGTTGATACCCCTTTCCTGGCAAATGCGGGCCAATACCGGGAAGGCTGTAATACTCATGGAAATCCCTAAAAACAAGCCGAATGAAAAAAACGGAACGCCTGCAGGCGCCAATGACCGGTAAATGAAATAGGCTAAACCCACGCCCAAAGTAAAAGGGATAATGATACTGGCATGGCTAATCACCAACGCGTCTTTCGCTTTGTTTTTGATGGCGCCAAGGTCAAGCTCCATACCTATCACAAACATGAATATGATAAGGCCAACCTGGCTCAAAAACTGCAAAGTTCCTAATGATTGGGCGGGGAATAAAGCATGTGAAAATCCCGGGAAAAACCTGCCAATTAACGATGGGCCTAAAGCGATACCTGCAAAAATTTCACCTATTACACGAGGCTGCCCAAGTTTACTGCATACCCAACCTGCTATATTGCCGGCAACAATAATAACCGCTATCTGCGCCAGTAATATAGCCAGCGGACCGGTCAAATTATGCATTAAACTATCCCCAAGCTGGCTCACAGCGCTTTTGGTGCTGGTTTTAAGCAAGACCACATGACGACCCTGTTCAAGATCCTTACCATGTATTAAAAGCCAATAAATTATAAAGGAGAATATCCCGATAAGGGCAATATAGAATAGCGCGCTTCTGAATTTCTTCATTTTGTAAAAACGCCTTTAAATTTAAAAAATGTGGCGGCTTCGTGTTGAATCAGCGCATCTACTTTAAGGGTGCTATCGTCAACCGCTGTTTGCGTTATCTGCATCTCGGCCGTACTGTTTACCTGTGGGTTTAGTATGGCTAAAAACTTCATATCTCCGGCCTTTACCAATTTGGTTTTTGTGCCCAGGATGTGTTCCAAAACTTCTTTAACCATTTGCATCATACAAACACCCGGCACCACAGGTTCCCCGGGAAAGTGCCCTTCAAAAATCTGGTGTGCGGCATTCAGCGTGATGGTAGTTTTTGAAGTATTACCGTCTGTTTGCGGGTTTGTAAACTGAAAAAAGGATTCCCGGAGCATTTATCGTTCTGTTTTTTTTAAACCGATGGTAAATTTAAAGTTTTTGTGGTCAATACTGATGCTGTCAGGTACGCCATTTTTATAGTTCATCATAGTGGCAACTGCCACCGGTTTCTTTTTTGATGATTTTTCCATTCGCAGCAAGGAGTCTCCGGCCTTGTTGGTGATATAGTAGTTGGCTCCTTTTTGCTGGGGCAATACATAATACACGTGGTCACTATCTTTCAGCATATAACGTTCATGACTGCCCTGCTGGCGCATCAGTATTAAATCAAAGTCTTTCATCAGGGTTTTTATCACCGGCCCCTTATCCATTTGCTGAACAATTGAATATACCTTAAAGCTCCCGTCCTTCAAAAATGCAAAATCAAAAAACTTTACGCCCATCTCGTTAGAAAACACAATGCGGGTACTGCTATCGGGCATAACCTTCATCAACAGCAGGCCGCTCAAATGGTGACTGGTAACATCAATCTGTGCTTTGTACAATACAACCGAAAACCGGGGCCTGAATTTGTAGACGTGGTTAAAATTGCCGGTTGTGGGTTGCAGGTTTTTATAAACCGAAGAGCAGCTAACCAGCAACAGCAGGCAACTACTTAGCAGCAAAAAGCGCATCCGGGAGGTTGACATTTATCTCTTTATTTATAAAACGAATGGTGGTATTATCGCCCGATGGTTCCTGCATATCGATGGTGCTTACCGAGTTATCCTTTTTATCAACAGAGATATTGATACTTTTAAAAAAGTCTTTGATCCCTTTTGATAACGGAGAAAGCTCAACCAGGTAATTACTTTTATTCTCGAATACCTTAACCTTAAAATCGGGATTGCCCAGGATAGAACCTTGCACACAATCAACAATTATCCGGTTTATCTGCCTAAAGAGCTTGTTTGATCCGGCATTGATTTTATTCTCTTTCTGCTCATCCTTTACCAGGATATTGTCCTTATTGATAATCATCAGGTATTTGGATGGCTGGGTATATTCCATCCGCACCATGTTGTCTTTTTTAAACCAGAATTTCCCCTTCGATGTGATCTTTTCGGCCAGCATACCAAGGTTTTTTTCCTGCACAAAATCACTTTTAATGCAGGTGGTTTTTTGAGCTGTGGCTGCAAACTGTTCTTTAAACCGGGATAGATCGGTAAGCTGGGCATAACCCACATGCTGTGCCCTTGCTGTAAAGGTTGCCGATAATACGACCAGGGTTATGAGTAATCTATAGATTTTCACAGTAAAAATTGAAGTTAAATAGACACGAATTTCACAAATAGGAACGAATTGACGTTAATTTTTTGAACAAGCACTAATTACAAAAATGAGAACGAATTTTACTAATCATTGTTATTTTAAAATTCGTGCAATTCGTTTTAATTGTAAGCTGCTACAAATATTCGTGCCTAATTTTATGCAGCCTGGTTAGCTGTAATATACGCGGCCATGGTGCGTACCGATTGAAAAACCTTTGGTCCGTCCTCGGCCTTCGAAAGTTTAATTTTATAGTTTGATTGCATCAGCACTATTAGCTCCAAAACATCAATGGAATCTAAACCCAAGCCATCGGCAAACAGCGACTCGTCATCGCCAATATCCTCCGGTTTAAGATCCTGTAAGTTTAACTGGTCTATAATCTGTATTTTCAGATCATTTATTAATTTGTCCATTTTTATTATACTTTTTGATCAATCCGATCCCTTAGCTGAATTATTCTTGCTAAGTTCTTTAACGCTTTATTATGGTTTTTAACATATGGGTTATCCAAATCCCAAACATATCCCGCCAGAACAGAACAGATCATGTTTTTTATTTCGGGCACGAATGACTCCGCAAAGAAGATAGTATCCAGCGTACCCTCGTACCAGGCATTAACATAGGAGCGAAAAACATTTACACCCTGCATTACCTTTTCGCTATATTCTTTTTCCCAGTTAACAGTTTCGCCGTTTAAGGTGCGGATAACTAAATGTGCCGCATTTTGACTGGATACAGTGGCCAGCGTTACACCCGATGAAAAGATGGGATCTAAAAACTCAGTTACATTACCGGTAAGCACAAAGCCATCACCATAAAAGGTATCGGTAGTACTGCTCCATGCCTGCAATATTTTAGGATCAAAAACAAATTCAACGCCCTCAAACCTGTCGCTCAAATAAGGTTCAGACGCTATGATGCTTCGCAGCTTTTCTTCGTCGTTATTGCCCTGGTATTGGTCAAAAAACTCGGGGTTGCCTACAAAGCCTAATGAAGTGATACCATTTGAAAACGGAATAACCCATACCCACACACCAGGCTTATGTACTACTATAGTTATCCGGTTTGGTTCATCGCCCAAATGGCGCTTGATATCATTGGTATGTGCAAACAACGCTTTCCGCTCCGACATGTTGGATGGCCTTTCCAGGTTGAACAACTTAGGTATCACCCTGCCATACCCGMTGCCATCTATAATAAAACGGGCTTCTATTTGTGTTTGGTTGCCATTAATATCCTCAACAGTGGTAACTGAATCCGATCCGTTAAATTTAATACCGGTAACGGTAGTTTCATAATGCACGGGCACGCCCATTGCTTCAACGGTATCAGCCAGGGTTTTATCAAAGTCGGCGCGTGGTGCCTGCCAGGTCCAGTTCCAGCCATCGGTAAACTGGTCAGAAAAGTAATAATCGCAGATCACGCCATTCTTCACAAACTTTGCCCCAAATTTTTTCTGGAAGCCTTTTGCTTCCACAGCCTCAACAAAACCCGCTTCGGTTAATGCTTCCATACAACGGGGCAGCAGGCTTTCGCCAATCACAAAGCGGGGGAATTTTTGCTTTTCAACAATTTTAACTTTGAAACCGGCCTTATTCACAATAGAGGCGGCCACAGTACCAGCCGGACCAGCGCCAATTACCAACACATCAACTTTTTCCGTATTCATTTATTTAAATTCTTTAGCGTTTGTTTATTGTTAGTATTGCCGTTGGCTTGTCAATCAAAACCCTAAGCATTTATGTTATTTATGATATATTTAAGGTTCGTATGGCGGTTGTTAAATCCTTTAAATATAATAATACCAATTAAGCAAGCGAATGTTTCTTTTTCCACTCCTCAAAAAAAGGGGGATTGGTTAATTGAAGCACAAAATTATCGCGGTTTAAAAATACCTGCACGGTTGAGCCTGTTACCACTACCTCACCGGTAACCGCGTTTAACAGGCGATAGTTAAAATTCAAACGTGCGGCTTCGCTGGGTACATATTCTGTTTCAATAATTACGCTGTCGCCGTACCGCAAAACCTGTTTATAATTACAATCAATTTTTACAATTGGTGTTACGTATTGGTTGTTGTAAACTGTAAGGTAGTCTATACCGTATGCTTTTCCAAAAGCCTCCCGGCCATCTTCAAAATAACGCACATAGTGCCCGTGCCACACAATGCCCAGCGAGTCTACCTCGCTAAATTTCACGCTTATCTCGGTGGCATGTATCAGTGTTTTTTGCAATTTATCTTTTTTAGTTACGGTGATAAGTATCTATCCCGGTACTTGTTTTATAAAAAATGAACTGGCACTATTACAGAGCGCCAATTCATTTTACTCCCACAAACCGGGTTTGTTATTTCCAGCTTTTGTAATCGTATTTCACGTCCTTCATTACGTTTAAAAAGGCTTTTGCCCAGTAATTTTTAAGCCCAAAGCCTCCCGGCTTGCCTTCATAGTATTTGGTAAGTAATACCGTTTTTGCTTTCATATCAATAAAAGTTATCCAAACACCTGCCTTGTCCATTCCCTTATTCATACCGCTCACAAAAAATATATAACCAATACCTTCATGATTTTGAAAATCATAATCTTTTACAACCGATGCGATCTTTGCCTCGTCTATTAATTTAAAATCACTTGGGTTATCAGAATAAAGTTTATCAAATTTTGCTTTAGCATTTGAGGCCTTGGCTACGTCGATGGCATAATCAACCGAACTGTGATGAATAGACTCGGCAACATCATATTTTTTTTGCTCATTTACAAACAGGCGGTTCCACCCTAAAGTATAATCATCTCTGAATTCCTCCTGGCTTACATCGCCATTATTTTCTCTTTTACCAATACCAAATACTTTGGCGTTAGCGGTTCCTATAAATTTGGTTTGTGTAAAATCAATACCTAACCAGGTAATTCTGGCGCTGCCCGAAAAAATGTCTGCTTTGGTACTTTGGGCCGCAGCAGGTAAGCTGCTTACTGCTGTTAATAAAAAGGCTATCAGCCATGTTTTTTGTGTAGGTTTCATTTGTAGATTTTAATTTATTTATTGTTTAATTATAAATACTTTCATCTGGCATTGGGCCAGTGTTTCTTCTCCACATTTTACTTTTCCCGATATCAGCGTAACATCAAATATCTGATTATCAATAATAATTTCTGTTTCTAAGGTATCGTTTATTTTAGGCAATGAAAACACTTCAAGGTTTTTGATGGCCCCTATATAGCCTATCGAATCGGGTTTTTCCTGGTTTTGAGCAAGATAACCGGCCCTTGCAGCGGCTGTTTGCGCTATGTTTTCAACCAGTCCGCCTGCGCTAAATTTGCCATCCTCTACCAGCACGTTATCCGCCTTTACGCAAAATGTTGTGCGGCTGCTTTTCTCATCCGTCCAGGTCAAATTATCTATCATCACAAATGGAAATTTTTGCGGGATAAGATCAGGTGTATTGGCAGGAGGAATAAACATGTGGTTAAGGTAGATTTAATAGTTTTTTAATTAATACCGGGCATTTAATATCCGGCATCGATTGGCAGTTATGCCAGTTCCTTAGCGTTTACCCTGGTATCTACATATTCGTAAAAATCCTGGAAGTTAACGATGCCAACAAAATCTTCGGGCTGTACCTTAAAGCTAAAATTGCTTTCAATTACAACCACAAGGTCAATGTAATCCAGGCTGTCAAGCTCAAGGGTATCTTTAAGGTTTGCTTCCGGAGTGATCTTTTCTACGTCGATCTCAAACTCTTCGGCCAAAAAAGCATTTGTTTTTTCTATGATCTCTAAAAATTGCATAAGGTTAGGTTAATCAATATTTTTTAATAATAAGGGACGAATTTGTGCCCCCAAAACCAAAAGAATTAGACAAAAATACATTAAAATTTTTCTCGATAGTAGTTGTTGCAATATTTAACCTGGCCGAATCTTCATCCGGGTTCTCGAAGTTAATGTTTGGCGCGATGAACGAATTTTGCATCATCAGCATAGAATATACTATTTCGCTTGCACCGGCCATCCAGCACTCATGCCCTGTCATCGATTTGGTGGAGCTTACCAGCGGCTTGCTCAATCCAAAAACTTCATGAATGGCTTTTGCCTCGCTGGCATCACCTGCAGGGGTTGAGGTAGCATGCGCGTTGATATAATCAACATCTGCAGCACCCATACCAGCATCCCTTAAAGCCATGGTCAAAGAGCGTACAGGACCGTCAACCGTAGGGTTCGAGATATGACCGCCATTTGATGAAAAGCCGTAACCAATAACTTCGCCTAATATATGGGCGCCCCGGCGTTGTGCCGATTCAAGGCTTTCCAGTATTACAGTTGCCGCACCTCCGCTTGGAACAAGGCCGTCCCTGTTGCGGTCAAAAGGGCGGGAGGCTTTTGTTGGGGTTGCTTCTAAAGTTGAAAATGCCGAAAGGGCATCAAAACTACCCATCGAAAAATGGTTAAGCTCCTGCGCGCCACCGCATATAATGCCTTCCTGTAAACCACTTTTGATGAGGTGGTAGCCCAGGCCAATTGCGTGCGATCCGCTTGCGCAGGCTGCACTTACCGTAAGGTTAATACCTTTAAGCTTAAAAATGGTAGCCAGGTTCATGCTCACGGTGGAATTCATGGTTTGGAAAACCGAACCCGACCCAACCAGCATGGTATCTTTTTTTAAACGGATAATATCGGTACAATCAATCACCGGCTTTGCCGAGCTATCGTTACCGTATAAAATACCTATTTCATTTTGGTCAAGATAATCCATATCAATACCTGCCTGTGCCAATGCCTCAATGGTGGCCATGTAGGCATATTCGCCCTGTTCGGGCAGCATGATGCGCGATCTCCTGTCGAGTTTTTCTTTTAGATTTGGCCTGTCTACAAAGCCGGTTAAGCCCGAGCGGTAACCAAATTCCTTACGTACGGAATCAAGCATTATTCCTGATTTACCCTCAAATAGCGAATCCCTTACTTCATTAAGGTTTTTCCCTATGCACGAGTAAATACCCATCCCTGTGATCACAACTCTGTTCATAACACTATTGCCGGCTTATTCAATTTGCAAATACTTTAAAACTAAATAAAAATATTTAACCCCTGAAATATTAAAATGATGCTTTTGTAAACAAATGATTAATTATGAATAAAGGCCTCCGTTAACCGAGAGCACTTCGGCCGTTATATAGGATGCCTCGGGCGAGGCCAAAAAGCCTACTGCGTGGGCAACTTCCTCGGCAGTGCCAAAACGCTTTATCGGGATCATGGATTTTAATTCTTTTTCATCCAGCCCTTCGGTCATATCCGTTTTAATAAATCCCGGCGCCACGGCATTAACGGTAACCCCGCGACGGGCTATTTCCTGTGCCAGGGCCTTGGTAGCACCAATTACACCGGCCTTGGCAGCTGAGTAATTAACCTGCCCCGGCAAACCTTTAAGACCGGACAGTGATACTACGTTGATGATACGCCCGTATTTTTTTACCAGCATGCCGTTTAAAACCATTTGGGTAACATAAAAGAAACCATCGAGACTGGTTTTTAAAACGCTGTCCCACTGCTCATCCTTCATCCACATCATCAGGGTATCATCCTTAATACCCGCGTTGTTTACCAGCACTTCAATATATTTTTCGGTATTGGTTTCTATCCAACTACCTAAAACGGTCCTGATATCTTCTTTGCGGGCCACATCAAATTTGATGATCTCGCCATCGCCGCCATTTTCTTTTATGGTTGACAGCGTATGAAGCGCCTCTGTTTCGTTACTTTTATAATTAACCAGCACGTAATAGCCCATAAAAGCCAGTTTATAACAAACGGCCCTGCCTATTCCTCTTGATCCGCCGGTTACTAATGCACATTTCATTTACTGATCTGTTTAATGGTTTTACTGAAATAATTTGCCCTGTTGCTATAAAATGTGCGACTTTCTCTTTTTTATAAGATGTACATGCTCAGCCTTTTCAAAGTATTGCTTCACCTTCACCATATCTTTGTATTTAGGCTTGTCTTCCACAAACTTAGGGAATATAGCCCGCAGGTCGGTATAAACAGTATTGGTTGTTGGCGATAGTTTTTCGCTGCAATCCAGGTGATCAATCGCCTGTAAAATAGCCATCATTTGTATGGCCAGTACCTCAAAGGTGTTATCGATAACCCGTTTGGTCATTAATGCAGCATTACAGCCCATACTTACAATATCCTGGTTATCGTTATTGTTAGGGATGCTATGCAGGTACATCGGGTATGATAATGTTTGGTTTTCGGCTGTGGTTGATGTAGCGGTGAACTGCATCCCCTGCATCCCAAAATTAAAGCCCAATACGCCCAGGTTAACAAACGGCGGGAACTTTTGGTTCAGCTTTTCATTCAGCAGGTAGTTCAGTTGCCTTTCTGATAGCATGCAAAGCTTGGTAATGGCTATCTTCAGCTTATCCATCGCCAGGGAAACATAGTCGCCATGGAAATTACCACCGTGGAAAATGTTCTTGTTATCATGATCAATAACCGGGTTGTCATTCACCGAGTTCAGCTCATCAGTTACCACACGCTCAACCTCGAAAATTGTATCGTAAACAGGTCCCAATACCTGCGTTACGCAACGCAGGGAGTAATACTCCTGTACCTTATCTAAAAATACTTCCTGGTTAAGGTTATCGGGGTTGTACAAGTGCTCGGAGCGGTCGCGGATCATTTTGCTGCCTGTTAACACATCGCGCATAATGGCTGCAACTTCGTTTTGGCCTTTGTGGTGTTTTACCACGTTTAGTTCGTATGAATAATGGTCGTCAAAAGCCTGCACCACTTCGTTGATCATGGACGATAATACGATTGACCATTCCAGCAGTTTTTTTGCCTGGATAATGTTCACCATGCCAATGCCTGTCATGGCCGATGTGCCATTGATGATGGCTAAGCCCTCCCTGATCTTAATAGAAAGAGGAGTGATTCCGATTTCTTTAAAAAGCTCTTCTGTAGAATGCTGTTCGCCTTTGTAGTCTGATTCGCCTTCGCCAATCAGTACCAGGGCTAAATGAGCTAACTGTACAAGATCGCCGGATGCGCCTACACCTCCGTGCTCGTAAACATTGGGCGCTATGCCTTTATTTATTAATTCAACAAGCAGTTGGGGTAGGTCGATATGTACACCGGAGCGGGCCTGCATAAAGCTGTTCAACCGGGCAATCATCAATGCTTTCACTAATATTGGGGGCATGAGGTTGCCACCGCCCGAAGCATGGCTGCGGATAAGGTTATACTGCAATTGCAGCAGGTTTTCTTCGCTAACCTTGTATTGCGCCATTGGCCCAAAGCCGGTATTAATACCGTATATCAGTTTATTTGATGAAAAGCCCTGCAAAAACTGGTAATTAACCTCTACATTCTTTACAATCGATGCATCTAATCCAATCTTCTCATCATCAAACAGGATCTTGGAAAAATCATCGGCTGTAAGGTACCGCCCTCCTATATGTATCATGAACTAAATATATTTATTGAAATAAAAGGTAAAAATGTGTTAAAAATTCATACAAAAAACGTCCGAAAATAGGATAAATATTTCAAATATGATACTATTTGGCTGCTTTGTTGATAAAGGGTTGCTGTTCAATAGCGGCATAAATGTTAAGCAATTTGACATATATTATAAATGTAATTATGCAGACGAGATAAGTATTGAAAACGTTACATACATTATTAAGAAACGACCGGCATGGTTATAATTATTACTTGTTATTAAATAATTATAACCTATAAGGAGAGGTATATATTAATACCAAGTAAACTTATTGCTCATATTTTCAATGAAGGCCAACGCGGTTATGGATTGTAATCTAAAATGATAAAAAGAAATTCTGAAATAAGAAAGGCATTTGCTTTTTATCGTAAATGCCTTATTATCAAGCAGCTTGGAGCAGGATCAAACTGCCGGCCTCAGGGTTTTGAACCCGACGAGCGATCAATCGCTCCATCTATACCTTGCAAATCATCTTTCGAATCAATAAAACTATCGTTATTGCCTGTAAATAATCGGATAGTTTTCATATATCTACCCATATAATAATCATCTAAAGGTGTTTCTGTAACCCCGTTTGCCTTGCCCGATGTAGAATGTATAAACATTATTGGTTCTCCCGGCAATGATACAATTATACCAATATGCCCGGCCCTTCTTCTGCTTTTCGTCCCGGTGAACAATATCAGGTCTCCCGGCTTCGCTTCGTTCAGGTCTACCCGGCTGTTAACACCCACAAAATCCGAAGAACTCCTGGGGATGGTTATTCCAAAATGATGAAATACGTAATTAACAAACCCCGAGCAATCAAACCCTTTTTCGGGATTGGTGGAGCCAAACCGATATCTTATACCTTTGAGCGATTTAGCAAAAGTCACTAATTCAGCAGGCGTTGTACATGCTGTTGAAATTGCGGTATCTATGTTTGCTGATCTGTAATGTACGCGGAAGTGCTTATGCGTTTTGAGAATTTTACCCGTTTTATGATGCTTAGCGGTGATCATTAAATCGGGTTTCTCCGGTTTAAAAAATGATAGCAAAGCCAAAAAAAGAACCTGAAAGCCAAAATGAAGATGCATGTGGTAATAATAGGAAGAAAATTTCGGCTCTTGTTATTCAAAAACAAAAAAGCCTCAAATAGCTTTCACTGTGAGTTTAACGTCTTCTGGTCCCATTATATGCCTATAAGTTTCGTGTATTATTCCGGATTTTCCGCACCGGACTGCTCACTAATGAATCAACAAAGAGCTCATTGTCCGCAATCTGCGGTTGAAATAGTATAAAAAAATAGTATACATGCGTTATCTGTCATAACAAGTAACACTCGAAAACCGTAAAAAAGGGATTTAGGTAGCCCGAACCGCTTGCGTGCTGATTTGAGAAGTATTAGTCCAAAATGCTATTTCAAAACCGAACATACTTCGTGCGGTTTTGGTACATCATCCATTTCAGCTTATCCGTTAATATTCTAACTATTAGCCTCTTATTGGTTTGGAACAGCGATTGAGGCAGTTAATTTAATTGAAACCATATACATTCCATATTACCCTTTATGACGTTGCGTTGCTCGGAACGATTTTTATCGGCCTCACTTTCATCCTGCTTTTATGGTTCACCAGGAAAACAAATCGGCCGGCAAACCGATTTTTGGCAATAGCACTGGCAATTGTTGCTTTGTGGATAACCCGGTTATTGGCGATTGACATCCGGCTGGCAGACTATGTTCCTTTTTGGAGCCGGTTGCCGCTACAATTTTCGCTGGCACTTGGCCCCCTCATTTTCTTTTATGTGCTTAAAGTAACCCGGCCGGATTATAAACTCCGGGGCAAGGATCTGCTGCATTTTAGCCCCTTATTACTGGAACTAAGCGCTTACGGGATAGAGACCGGGGAAAGTATAAAAAC
>NZ_JBFUKF010000032.1:0-25856 GCF_056400985.1 Mucilaginibacter sp. P4_G9
ATAGTACACATCCCTGCGATCTGGGTTATAACCGTAACTTTCCTTTGCCGGGATGCTGGTATAATTTAATGCGGCTATTGAACTCACGTATACAATTCTTTTAACCCCAGCCTCTGCGGCTGCTTCTATCATGTTCCTGGTGCCACGGATGTTTACATCATAAATTTCTTTTTGGGGATCTCTGGCCCAAAGCTTAAACGCGGCGCCTACGGCATAAAAGGTATCTACACCTTGCAGTGCCCTTACCAACGATTGCTTATCAGTAATGTCTGATTGAACCACTTCACAATCCAAACCTTCAAAAGGTTTTTTATTATTAATGTTCCTTACCGAAGCACGTACCGCGATGCCTTTGCTGATAAGGAGTCGTACTAAATTGTTGCCGAGATGCCCATTTGTACCGTTAACCAATGATAGTTGCTGATTTTCCATTTGCTTATTTTTTAATAATTAATGGGTCAAATCTGCCAACTATAAAAGCTAATCCACTTGACAAATGTTAGGAAAGTATCCGTTTGCGGATACGGCTCAAACTTTCGGGTTTCATGCCCAAAAACGAAGCTATGTATTGCACCGGTACATGGTGGATGATAGCCGGATAGTTTTCGATAAGTTTTTTATACCGCTGCTCTGCTGTTAATGTGGCAAGTTCTTTTGAACGGTTCTCGTTGTAAGCTATAGACTGCTGAAATACTTCAATACTGAAATCTTTAAACGCTGCGCTTTTACTGGTTAGCCTGTCTAAATTGGGTTTTGTGATCCTAAGCAATTCACATTCCGTAATGCATTCTACACTTTCATCAGCTTTAGTTTGATTAATAAAATGAAAGTAAGAAGTTAAAAAGCCCGGGGGACAATTAATATGAGTTGTTATTTCGTCGCCATTTTCATTGTAATGAAAAATACGCATAAAGCCTTTTACAACAAAATACAAGTATTGGGGTATGTATCCGGCTTGTTCAACAATTCTGTTTTTAGGCAACAACACCGGCTCAAAACATGCTTTGCATAAATCATTATCAGCTGCTGTTAGCGGTCCCTTTTGAGATATTATATTTAGTAAGTGCTTGTGCATACCACCAAGTTATCAATAAATAACACGATTCTGCCGAAGGATCTTGTGTTGCGGAAAAGCATTTCACGGGTAAGTATTCGCATATTCGTCCGCTCCGCGGAATGAAAACTTCAATCTCAGTTAACCAATTGCTTTTTGAACTGATTGGGGCTGATACCGGTTTCCTTTTTAAAAAGCCTCGAAAAATAGGGCAGGTTTTCGAACCCGAGCTGGTAGGCTATTTCAGATACGCTTTGGTCATCGCCCATGAGGCGGTTCTTGGCTTCGTTTACCAGGTAAATATGGATCAGGTCGATGGCGGTTTTGCCGGTTTCCTGTTTCAGCAGGTCGCTCAGGTAACGGGGCGATAGGTTGAGGCGCGATGCCAGCGTGCTTACCGTGGGCAAGCCCTGGGTAGCCAATAAACCGTTTTTGAAATAGCCAGCCAAAGCATCATTAAATTTCGACACCGTTTTGCCCCAAATCTCGCGCCGGTTTATAAACTGGCGCTTGTAAAACCGTTGTGAATATTTAAGCATCGAATCAATGTGTGTAAGCATAATATCGCGGCTGTACTCGTCGGTATTGTTGCGGTATTCGGCATCTAATTTATAATACAGGTCCCACATGGTTTGTTCTTCCTGCGGCGAAAGGTGCAGGGCCTCGTTGGCCTCGTAATCAAAAAAGGCGTATTTATTGATCTCGGTATGCAAAATATGACCGTTCAGAAAATCCTCATGGATGAAGATGACAAAGGCATCGT
The DNA here is from genome assembly GCF_056400985.1 of Mucilaginibacter sp. P4_G9. Classification (NCBI taxonomy): domain Bacteria; kingdom Pseudomonadati; phylum Bacteroidota; class Sphingobacteriia; order Sphingobacteriales; family Sphingobacteriaceae; genus Mucilaginibacter; species Mucilaginibacter sp. P4_G9. The sequence continues at coordinate 1,818 of NZ_JBFUKF010000032.1, forward strand.
CTTCATATTCAACGCTGTTAAATTCCATAATCTGGCGGGGTTTTACAAACATCATGCTGCCGTTATCATGATCGTACCGGGTGCGGCCGTACATAATAACGCCCGACTTGAGCTTTTTAAACCCTATCATATAAAAATCGGATGTAAACTCCCGGTTGCCGAACGAACAGGTATGTACGCATCTTTGTACGCTGATAAGCGGGTTCTCGGGCGGGGCAAAGCCGTTGAAGCGGTGCATATCGGCTAAATTTTTAAAATGCTGCATGATCAAAAAAAGGTTAAACAAATTTACGCCGAATTTCGGCGTAAATTGTGTCAGTATAATACCATTAAATATTTATTTACCGTGTGCTGCTGCCGATACCTCGCTCCAGCTATCCCACTCGGCATAACGGCTTTCATAAACCTGTTTAATCCAGGGGTAAGCCTGGCTGCCCAGGAATAAACGCAGCGGAGGGTTTTCACTGTCGATCAACTTTAGCACCGCATCATTAGTTGCTTCGGGAATACCAAAAATATCATCGGTTAAGCCAGCCTGGAAAGCGGCCCGCAAGCCATCATACTCCGGCATCTCGGTGGTATGTGCCGATGAAGCACCTGCCCAATCCGTGGCAAAACCGTTAGGCTCTATCAGCGTTACGTTAATGCCAAAACCCTTTATCTCGGCAGCCAGGGTTTCGCTTAAGCCCTCTACCGCAAATTTTGATGCATTGTACAGGCCCAATACAGGCAACGTAACCAAACCCAACGCGCTCGAAACCTGGATGATGTGGCCGTGCCCCTGTTGGCGCATTACAGGTAATACCGCTTGTGTAAGCCATAGCAAGCCAAAAAAGTTGGTCTCCATTTGTTCGCGGGCTTCCTGCTCGGTAGTTTCTTCAACGCTGCCAAATAAGCCGTAACCGGCGTTATTGATCAACACGTCAATACTGCCAAAATGTTCCTTTGCTTTATTGATGGCCGCGAAACCGGCAGCACGGTCGTTCACATCCAGTTGCAGGGGTAAAATATTGTCGCCGTATTTGCTTACCAGGTCATCCAGGGAACGCAGATCGCGGACTGTTGCTATAACTTTATCGCCGCGTTGCAATAATGCATCGGCCCATAATTTACCAAAGCCACGTGAGGCGCCGGTAATAAAAATTGTTTTTGCCATTGTTTTGTTGTTTTAATTATGACACAAATGTAGAGTGCCTTTCGCCGCCCGATTTATACGGAAGTGGGGAAGAATGATACATTTTTACGTAGGTGAGGGTGGATGGTAATGGGAGTGTCATGATGAGGGGGAATTTGATAAATGCTGTTCCCCGGGCCTCCAATGTCAGGAAGTCAAAAAGGTTTTTCACGCAAAGACGCGGAGACGCAATTGATTTGCTTATTTTTGATTTGGGCCTTAGCGTTTTTGCGTGAAATTATCTCAGGCTGTTTTAACAGCATTAGAGAGACCCCGCGGGGACGGATTATGAAAAACGATGCAAATGAAACGGTAGCCGTAGCTAACCGCTGTGCCGTTTCTTAAAATATAAAATCAATGATTCATGAATGATGCTTCGACTAAAGTTCCTTCCCCTGATTTGCCGGGAGAAACTGCCACTCAATATGATCAATTCTTTGGTCCGTTATACTTTGAACCGTATGCGATAGAAGTTGCAAAACGAATTGACCCGGCCCCGGTTTCTATCGTACTGGAAATTGCGGCCGGCACAGGCCGTGTTACCCGCCATATCCGGGAACGCATTCCATCCCCGGCAAAACTAATCGCTTCAGATATTAGCGAGGATATGTTGGCCGTAGCCAAAAAAAAATTAAGCCATCTTGATATCGACTGGCAAAATATAGATGCCCAACGACTTCCTTTTGCCGACAATAGTATCGACATGGTTATTTGTTGCTTCGGGTATATGTTTGTTCCGGATAAGCCAAAGGCATTTGCAGAAGCATACCGGGTGCTAAAACCGGGTGGCTTATTTTTATTTACAACCTGGGATAAGCTGGAGAATAACGCTGCGTCCTATTCCTGCAGAACTATAGCACAGCAATATTTGGACGAGCCATTGCCCGAATCTTATAATCTTGCAACCTCGATGAGTGATGAAGCTGTGATAACACCATTATTACAGCATGCCGGGTTTGCAAAAATATCAATTGAAAAAGTACAACTTTTTGCCGTCAGTCCAACCGCAAAAGAAGCAACAAACGGTCTTGTAGCGTGGGGGCCTATTTATGAGGAGATCAAAAAGCGTAATCCTACCTGGATAGACGAGATAAAAATTAAGGTGGAAAAAGAACTTGCCGAAAAATTCGGAGCTGCTCCCATGATTGCTCCAATAAGCGCTGTAATCAGCCAGGCGCGGAAATAGTCAGTGTACTAATAACTTAACACTAATTGCTTGAACTCCCTGTAACACAAACGAACGTAACCGTACGGTTATGAACAGTGAAGTTCGAAAAAAAACTATATAAACATTTTACAATCAATAAGTTAAAAAAATGGCATGATTTTGTAATGCAATTGGTTCAAAACATTATAGCTATGCTGAAGAACTATATTAAAACCGCCTGGCGAAACCTGTTTCGCAATAAGTTCTATTCGCTGATCAATATTGCGGGGCTCACCGCCGGGTTGGCTATAGGCATTTTGATATTGCTTTGGGTACAGGACGAATTAAGTTTCGATAGCTTCCATAAAAACGCCGATAACATTTACCGCGTAGAGCTTTTTGGCGGCACAGGCGCCAGTAAACAGATATGGCAAACTACGGTGGCGCCTATCGGCCCATTGGCTAAACAGGAACTCACCGATGTGCAGGAGCAGGTGCGCATTACTCCCAACTGGTTCTTCTCGCTATATAAATACAAGGAAAAAGTTTTTGGCGAACAAAACGTAGGCTTTGCCGATCCTTCCCTGTTCAGCGTGTTTGATTTTCCGCTTATTGAAGGCAATACCGCCAGGCCATTCCTTAATGATAACTCGGTTGTCATCACCAAAAAAACAGCGAAAAAATATTTTGGCACCGGGGATGCTTTAGGCAAAGTGATTGTGGCAGAAGGCAAGGAAAACTTTACCGTGAGCGGCGTTATCAACGATTTTCCGCTTAACTCCAGCATCAGCTTTGATATGATTATGCCCATGAGTTACCACATTAAATATATACTGGTAAACGGCAAGGTGGATGCGAACACCGATTTCAATAATTACTCCTATCAAACCTATTTTAAACTAAAGCCGGGCGCATCGTTAAAAAAGCTCTCGGCCGACCTGTTTAAGATCCACATTAAGCACCGTGCCGAAGATACCGATGCCGACTACCTGTTGCTGCCTATCAATAAAATTCACCTGTACAATGCCGACGGCACCGATCACGGCATCCAAACGGTGCGCATTTTTGTTATTATAGCCCTGGTTATTTTACTGATAGCCTGCATCAATTATGTAAACCTTTCCACCGCTCGCTCGCTATTGCGCGCCAAAGAGATTAGTATGCGTAAAATTATAGGGGCGGCCAAAATGCAGCTGTTTATGCAGTTCCTGGTCGAGACAGCCCTACTGTTCCTCATCGCCACGCTATTTGCCGTGTTCGCCATATACCTGCTCATGCCGGTATTTAACCAGCTGGCCGGCAAACAACTGGTACTTAACCTGCTCAATCCGCATATCTGGCTCATTATCATCATCACGGTGGTAGCTACACTGGCCTTATCCAGTATTTACCCGGCCATGCTGTTGTCATCCTTCGAGCCTTTAAAAGCCCYGAAGGGCAAAATAAACGGGAGCATTAGCGATGCCCTGTTCCGTAAAATTCTGGTGGTGGTGCAGTTTACCTTTTCGGTAGTACTCATCGTAAGCACACTGGTTATCACCCAGCAATTAAAATACATCCAATCAAAAAATTTAGGGTACGATAAAAGCCATGTTTTTGGGGTCTGGATGCGCGATGCGTCAAAACATTACGATGCCGTGCGGGCCGAGCTTTTAAAGCAGCCCGGTGTAGAAGGCGTAACCCGTGCAACCAGCAACATCATCAGCAGCAGCATGATCTCGGGCGATAATTCATGGGATGGCAAAGCACCGGGCCAAACCTTTATCCTGCACCCCATGGGGATAGATAAGGATTTCATCTCGTTTTTTAAGCTGAAAATGCAGCAGGGTGCCAGCTTCAGCGGCGCTGTAGCCGATTCGGCCCATTTTATCCTCAACGAAGCAGCCGTAAAAGAGATCGGCCTTAAAAACCCCATCGGCAAGCGCTTCCGTTTCCAAAGAACCAACGGCACCATCATTGGCATAATTAAAGATTTCCATTTTGCCAGCATGCGTGAAAAAATTGCACCGGCCATCTTTTTCTACAAACCAGTCGTTTACCAAAGCCTGTATATTAAAACTACTACCAATAAAGCCGCGGCTGCTATAGCAGCCGCCGGCGTTCAGTTTAAACAATACAATGGCGAATACCCTTTCAGCTATAACTTCCTGGACGATATTTTCAATAACCTTTACCAGGGCGAGCAACGCGAAGGCACCCTGTTTAACTACTTTGCAGGCATGGCCATATTAATATCCTGCCTGGGCCTGTTGGGCCTTGCCGCCTACACTGCACAGGTACGCACCCGCGAAATTGGTGTACGTAAAGTATTGGGCGCATCGGTTACGGGCGTTATTGGCCTGTTGGCTAAGGATTTCATCAAATTGGTACTCATTGCCATTGTTGTAGCTACACCCCTGGCCTGGTACGCCATGAACAACTGGCTCGATGCCTTTGCCTACCGCATCCCTATTCACTGGACGGTTTTTGTACTGGCCGCGTTTATAGCTATCGTTATCGCTTTTGTTACCATCAGTTTTCAATCCGTCAAGGCAGCGCTGGCAAACCCGGTGAAAAGTTTGAGGAGCGAATAAGGTGTTTTTATCATATACGGTTTATGCAAATCCCGGATGTTTAATTGCAACCGGGATTTTGTATTTTAGGCTGGGGGCCTGTCGCCTCGCATAAACGCAGCTCTGGGAATTACGACTTACATTGTGCAACCGCTGGTCTCTACGAGCCGCCTTGGACGGAAGACTTCCTGCCATTTACCCCCGACATAAAAAAATTGCAAATAAATTTGCGCAACTCAAAAGTTGCATATATATTTGCAACCTGCAGGTTGCTTAATTGAACATTACAAAATGAAACAAGACATATTCCAGGCCATAGCTGACCCGACACGCAGGGCTATTTTAACTTTAATTGCTATCCAGGCATTAACACCAAATGCCATGGCCCAAAAATTTGATATGAGCCGACAGGCAGTATCAAAACATATTAAAGTATTACACGAATGCGATTTGATTAAACCCGAGCAGAGTGGCAGGGAAATTTATTATCACTTTAATGCAAAAAAAATGCAGGAATTCGATAACTGGTTAGCCCAATTCAGGCAAAGCTGGGAAACTCAATTCAACCAACTCGACCAATTATTATCAACAATTAAAAAAACAGAAAAATGAACAACGATTTGCTATTTGATTTTAACGTTGACAAAGCAGCGAAAACGGTTTATATAACCAGGGAATTTAATGCCGGACAGTCTTTGGTATGGGATGCCTTTACCAAAGCCGAACTGCTTGACCAATGGGGCGCACCTGCACCCATGCGAGCCAAAACCAAGTATATGAATTTTGAAGTAGGCGGGCGGCGATTTTACGCGATGATAAGCCCCGATGGGCAGGAACGTTGGTCGGTGCAGGAATTTACATCGATTACCCCGAAAACCAATTTTAAGATGTACAACGCGTTTGCAGATAAAGACGAAAACCGCGAACTGCCTGGTTCTGAGTGGGATTATAATTTCAGCGAACAAAATGGAATAACCAAAGTGGACATTACCATTTTTAATGAATCGTTTGAGCGATTGGAGAAATTATTGGAGGGCTTCAAAATAGGCTTTACCATGACATTAAAAAACCTGGAAGATCTGTTAGCAACTTTATCGCAGAAATCATAAGCAGAAAATTGTCAATCCTATTGACAACGGGAATACCGAAGAAATTAAGCACAAAAAATCAACWATTTAAAAATAAAATTATGAGAACAATTAATCCCTGGATCAACTTCAACGGAAATGCCGAAGAAGCATTCACTTTTTACAAATCAGTTTTTGGCGGAGAGTTTACAAAGATCATTCGTTTCGGGGACCTATCGGGGCCTGAATTTCAGGTGACAGAAAATGAGGCCAATAAAATAATGCACATTGCCTTGCCGCTTGGCAAACACAATCTACTAATAGCCAATGACGTTCCCGAATTTATGGGACGGGTAAACGAAGCCGAAAACCGGTCGAAAATATCAGTTAGCGCAGAAAGCCGTGAAGAGGCAGACAAAATATTTAACGGCCTGTCAGCAGGCGGAGATGTGGAAGGGGAGATTGGCGACAGTCCATGGGGCACATACGCCGGAATGTTTAGAGACAAATATGGTATTGAATGGATTGTGGAATTTGACCCCAAATTATAAGGGATAAATTTGACCGAAGACCCCGCTTTAGCGCAAGCTTACAATTACCTTTAATTGCAAAAACGCTTAAAGTTTACGAAGCCCGTTTACCTACGGGCTTTTGCATTTAATAATTACTTGCTCTCCACCACCTCACGCAATTTTTCAAAAGTACTCGTCCAGCCGGCTAAGTAATTGTGGGCCGATGCCGAGCCTACGCCGTTGTGCTCAAAATGCATCAGCGTACCTGCATCGCTTTGCTGTAACCTAACCACAACCTGCGATGTTACCCCCGGCTCGTTTTGCCAGCACCAGGTAAAGCTGAGTTCATGGGGTGGCATAACCGTTAAATACGTACCAAAACAAGTATGCGCTATACCGCTACTATCCCTGAAACTTACCCGGAACGCTTTGCCGGGCCGCGCATCAACTTCGGCGCTAAGGCCCTGGCCATCCGGGTCCGACCCAAACCATTGCAGCATGGTGGCGGCATCCGTCCAGGCATCCCATATGGTGGTTATGGGGGATTGGAAGGTGGTTTGGATGGTGATGCTGTCGGGGGGCATTGATTAACGGGTTTGGGAATCTAAAATAAGGAAAAGAAAATTGTGTAAAGAATGCATTGTGCAAGGCAAGGTGCGTTGGTTTTAGAATGTCACAAGTCATCTACCCGCAGACAGCCGCACAAGACTGTGCTAAAGTGGGGAATAACAAACCGGCGAAAGACTTACGAAGTTTTAAAAACTTCGTAAGTCTGGGATTCTACAACACGTCATGGGCAGCCTGTCGAAGCATAGCGGGCAATGGCCTCTCCGCACGAGTCTTCGACAGGCTCAGACTGACAGGCCTTTATATCTTGAAAAGCGAATACGCCATGGGCACGAGCACGGGACCTACCTTTTTATAATCTTCCGAACACTTATGGAGACAACTCCAATAATGGCAGGCCTTATTCAACCAAGACAGGGCATTTTTCCCCGACAATTTGCTTTCGGTGTACAATTCCCCAATCTGTAAGATTACTGATGATGGTTTGTAGCGTATTGCCGTGTTCCGTTAGTTCATATTGAACCGTTATGGGTTGTGTATCTAAAACGGTTCGTTTTACCAACTGATTTATTTCCAATTCCTTTAATTCTTTGCTCAACATTCTGTTAGAAATTCCTTCGATATCATTCAAAATATCGGTAAATCTCCTTTTACCGTAACAGCAAATAGACGAGATAATAGAAATCTTCCATTTCCCATTCAGCACGTCCATTGAATCCTGAACGGCTCTCATTCTTTTCTTTTGTTCCTGTTGAAACTCTTCTATTTTACACCCCATTGTTACTTTGTTACCTCTGTGTTACTGTTATTTATCGGTATAAAGTTACTAAAAATAACTTCGGTAGTCTACCTTTGTCGCTCAATCTTTAAAAAAAAGAAATGATGAGTAGATTAAAAAATAAAGTAGCGGTTATTACAGGTGGTAATAGTGGCATAGGATTTGGCATTGCCCAGGAATTTAAAAATGAAGGCGCTAAAGGAGCTATTGTCGGCAGAAATCAGGATACTTTAGATAGTGCTGTGGCTCAGCTTGGAGATAATTTTATAGCCATAAATGCCGATGTAACCAATCTTGCCGACCTGGAAAGGGTGTTTGCAGCAACAACTGAAAAATTTGGTAAAATAGACGTGGTTGTAGCCAACGCGGGTGGTGGAACTGTAGGAACCGTGGCCACTCTTGACGAAGCCGACTTTGACAAGACAATTGATTTAAACCTGAAAAGTGTTTACTTCACTGTTCATAAAGCATTGCCCTATATGAATGATGGTGGCTCTATTATTTTGATTGGGTCAAATGCAGCGCATCGGGCATATCCGAATTTTACGCTTTATGGTGCTACCAAAGCGGCTGTGATCCATTTTGCAAAAGGATTTTCAAGCGATCTTTTAGGCAGAAAAATCAGAGCAAATGTTATAACACCAGGTACAACAGATACACCAGCATTTGACAAGTTTGTTCCTGCAGAACAAATTGATGCTATAAAAAAACACTTTGCAAGTGAAATGCCGATAGGCCGAATTGGGCAACCATCTGACATTGGTAAAACAGCGGTTTTCCTGGCCTCCGATGATTCTTCGTTCATGCTTGGTGCTGAACTCCTTGTTGATGGTGGTATGACCTATTTGTCTAAATAATTGCCCCCAGGCGGGCTCGGGTTTGTAACTCGTGTCATTATATAATTAAAATAATTTTCAAAATGAGAAAATCAGAAAACAGCGTAGCGAGCTACGCAATTATCGGCTTCGGCAACATCGGCAAGGCCCTGGCCAGGGCGTTTGCCCGCAAAGGCATCGAAGTATCTGTTGCAACCACGCGCGACCCGGAAAGCTTTGCATCCGATGCCGCCGCGATTGGCCCTAAGATCATTCCCACAACACTGGCGGAAGCTGTCAAGGCGGACGTCATCTTTTTGGCTGTGCGTTTTGAATCGCATCCGGATGTCGCAAAGGCGCTCCCCGCCTGGCAGGGGAAAATCATCGTCGATGTGACCAATGCCTACGGCGTGCCCCCTGAGAAGCTGGGAGGACAGCCTTCTGCCAGCTTCGTTGCGCAGGCCTTCACCGGTGCAAAACTGGTTAAGGGCTTCAACCATTTGACCGCTGCCATTCTTGACCAGGATCCGGCCGTACATGGTGGCAGGAGAGTCGTGTTTCTTGCGAGCGACGATGACGGCRCAGCAGCGGAGATTGGTGCGCTTGCGGAAAATCTCGGTTTCGCACCAATCCAACTTGGCGGGCTTTCGGAAGGCGGACTGCTTGTGCAGGCGCGCGGAAATAGCTGGGGTAAGCTCATCTTTCAAGACTTGATTAAGTTCGACTGATAAATCGTAATCGCAAATTTTGCTGCGATCCTGCATCGTGGACAAAGGGAACCACAGTTTGACTATAAATTTCTTTTAAATCCCTGTTTCTTCAGGAAGCAGGGATTTTTTGTTGAGAATGTGAACTTTTGGCCCGACACCTAATATGTTCATCTTGATACGGATAAAAATCAATTCGGGCTGCCACTCGCTAAATACCCGAACGGATGCCTGAATAACGATAATTAGATGGTCAACATTCCGCTGGTTGACCAGGTGGCTTATCGCCATATAAGCGTAAACATGTACTGGATGCCTGCCTACCATATAAAGCGATGTTTGTTTTTAGTCTTTTATCAGGCGCTTTTGAGTAAATTGCGAATAATTATATACTTGAACGATGTCCAATTTTGAAGCGCTTTTCGATTACATCCAGGAAATATCAGGCAAACTGCTTTCAGAGGATGATAAGCATCTGTTGATGGCACATTTCAAACCCAAAAAACTTCGAAAACGGCAATACTTTTTACAGGAAGGAGACGTATGCAAATATATTGGGTTTATTGTAAAAGGATCTGCCAGAACCTTTACGGTAGATGAAAAAGGGCATGAACATATATTGAAATTATCTTTGGAAAATTGGTGGCTGGCCGATTTTGAAAGCTTTTACCTGTTAACGCCAAGTCGCTTTAATATTGAAGCGCTGGAAGACCTGGAGGTTCTGCAATCAACCAATGCTCAAATTGAGGAGTTTCTTAAGGATATACCTGCATTTTCGGCAATGGCGAACGTAATCAGTCAGAATAACACTATTGCAACCCAGAAAAGAATGCAGGCCGCTATGAGCTATACGGCTGAAGAGCGTTACGAGGATTTGGTTAGCAATTATCCGCATTTTTTAAAGCGGTTCTCACAAAACATGATCGCTTCTTACCTGGGTTTATCCCCGGAAACTTTGAGCAGAATACGGAAAAACTCTTTTAAATAAATCCTTATGCAAGGATGAAATTCGGTAACCAAATTAAAATAGCGTTTTAGTTTTTTACCCGAACAGGAGCATCCCATAACATGCCCGCAAACCACACGCTTTAAGATAGCTTTTCCACAAAGCGGCCGGCTTTTCAATTGCCGCTTCAGACACTCTCATCGATATACTTCCTGAATGCAAAAAGAGTGCTTACCAACGCAAAATATGCCGCTGTGACCGGTCTGGCTTTCTGCTGCTTTGGTTTTTTGCCGCTATCTTAAGTTGCTTTTTTACAATTAGTTATCCAATTATCGTGATCTAAGTCACCATCCTGGGTTGACCTAAATCAAAGGTACTTAATGATTCATGTCAATAAACAGTCCGTCACGCGGCTATATCTTTGGATGTACTTCAGAACGGAAAATACACCTGAAGAATTTGAATATATTAACATATAAAAATGATGAGTAAATTAAAAAACAAAGTAGCGGTAGTTACCGGTGCTTCAAAAGGAATAGGCGCATCTATCGCAAAACATTTTGCGGCAGCAGGCGCAAAGGTAGTTGTGAATTATGCTTCAAGTAAAGAAGGCGCGGATAAAGTGGTTAAGGAGATAACCGACAATGGCGGCATAGCCATTGCAGTACAGGGCGATGTATCCAAAGAAGCCGATGTAACCGGGCTGTTTGAAGAAACCAGGAAGGCATTCGGCACGTTGGATATTTTGGTAAACAACGCGGTCTTTCAGCAATTTTTACCTATTGAACAGGCATCGGCAGATGCTTTTCATCAGCATTTCAACGTCAATGTTTTGGGGCCTGTACTTACTATCCAGGCATCTTTAAAACTGTTTGGCGATAGGGGCGGCAATATCATCAATATCAGTTCGGGTGCAAGCAAATCGCCGATGGCGGGAGTCTCGTTGTACTCTGCAACTAAAGCTGCGTTGGATGCCATAACCATCTCTTTGTCGAAAGAACTGGGTGCAAAAAATGTTCGTATCAATTCTATTTTGCCGGGCGCTACAGAAACAGAAGGTGCAACCAATGCGGGTGTAACTACGGGCAGTGAGTATGAAAAAATGTTTATTGCCAATACACCGCTTGGTCGCAGAGGCCAGCCCGAAGATATTGCAAAAGCTGCGGTATTTCTTGCTTCCGATGATGCAGCCTGGATCACGGGCGAGCAAATTTCCGTTTCGGGTGGTATGTATGGTTTTTAATTCATAAGCTTTTGTCCCCTCAGGGTCTCTCGCAGAGGACCCTGAGGTATCCAAATGTTTGTATATTTACGAATGGCCGTCAGAACTAAACATGAGCAGGAACACGATACCTGGTTTATTTCATTTGCCTGTTTCAACTGGATTCCGCTGTTTGAGATAACCCAGTCGTACGATATCGTATACAAGTGGATTAAACTCATTCGGGATAAATACGATGTACAAACCCATGCATTTGTGATAATGCCTAATCACGTGCATATCATTGTGCGAACTCCCGATATAGGTGTCGATCTTAACAGGATAATGAGTAATGGTAAACGTTTTATGGCTTATGAGCTTGTGGAACGACTAAAATTGGCAAATAACTCAATTATCCTTGATCGACTAACCTCTGCCTGCACCGACCGCGAAAAAGCGAAGGGACAACTACACAGAGCATTTGAACCCTCGTTTGATGCTAAGCCTATTTTTACCACGGCCTTTTTATATCAGAAGATTGATTATATCCATCACAACCCCGTAAGTGGCAAATGGGGCTTATGCGCCGATTTTACAGCCTATCCGCACAGTAGCGCCGCCTTTTATTACCTGGGGAAACCACATGACGTTGTGGCGATAAAAGATTACCGCGACTTTTGGGTAGATACAGCTTTAGTACTACCGCAGGGTCCTCGTTGAGAGACCCCGCGGGGACATAGGGAATTACGATTTGCGCTGTGCAGCCGCTGGGTCCTCTCCGAGAGACCCCGCGGGGACATAAATATTAAATACTAATGATTGGTTTTCAGTAAGTTAAATTCGTATTTTGATAAATTTTAATATATTTACTATAAATTTAATTCCTAAACTATGAAAAAAACTATCCTTTGCTTTTCCATGGTAATAGCACTGTTTTCCTGCAAAGAGAAAACCTCCAAGACAATAGTATCGGAAAAAACAGCCCCGGATACTGTCAATAAACCGTCTATTGATCAGCCCATATTGCGTGAAAATGTATTGACCGCTGCAGAGCAGGCAGCTTTGAAACCTGATGATGTAATTACTGCTTTAAAAGAGGGGAACAAACGTTTTACAAACAATAATCTGACATTGAGAGATCATTCAGCTATGGTAAGAAATGCGTCAGAAGGACAATATCCAAAAGCTGTAATACTATCATGCATAGATAGCCGCGTACCGGTTGAAGATGTATTTGACAGAGGTATTGGCGATTTGTTTGTAGCTCGTGTTGCAGGTAACTTTTCAAATACTGATATACTGGGAAGCCTTGAGTATGGTTGCAAGGTATCAGGAGCCAAAGTAATATTGGTTCTGGGTCATGAATCATGCGGCGCGGTAAAAGGAGCCATTGATAATGTACAGCTTGGAAATATTACACCAATGCTGGCTAATATAAAACCGGCAATTAAAAAGGTGAAAAAATTTGCGGGCGAAATGACTTCTAAAAATCCCTTATATGTGGAAGCGGTTGCAAAAGAAAATGTTCTGAATACAATTGAAACTATTAAATCCCAAAGCCCTATTCTGAAAGACATGGATTCAAAGGGAGAAATAAAAATTATAGGCGGATATTATGATATCCATTCTGGTATTGTAGTATTTTTATAAATACGGGCTGCGGGCTTTGTACATGCTTTACCGAAAGGTCCCGTTTAGCTTATGGTGCGGTGAAAAACACCGAGCGTGACTGAATTAGGTCGCTTGCTTTTTTAATGCTGCGACAGCTTTCCTGGCGTTCAGTTGCTTCAGCACACGAAACTGTTTACCTGCCTGCTCATTGTAATTTTTAAAGAATGCTTCCAGCTGGCTGATCATATCTTGCGGCAAGTCGTCCATATCTTTGATCTTCGCATAAACTGCAGACTTTTCCGCTACACCAAGATACCTGTCGTTGCGTATCGTTTCACCCTCTCCTTCGGTTTGTTCACATTGCAGCGCGCCGACAATGCGGCAGTCGACCTCCAGGCCCGGGAAGCCGCTGATCTCCGAAAGGATGATGATATCCAGCGGATCGCCATCCTCGCCTTTCGTGCCGGGGATCATGCCGAAATCATATGGAAAAACGAGGCCCGCCGGCAGCACCTTGCTCAACTTGAACGTATGTTTAAATTCATCATAGTTCAGCTTGTGGTTGATGCCCTTCGGGCATTCGATCATGGCGGTAATTGTTTTCATGTCAGAAGGTATTTTGTGCTTTTTGACTCAGCTCGTCTTTAACTTTAGCCGGTGACTTTGTAGTTTCACCTTTGTCTTTCATCACCTTCAATTTATTTCTTCAGACAATAAGCCCCTTGCGGGGGCCTAATTTGACTCGCTTATTTGTCTTTCAGCTTTTTTTCGACAGCGGACCGTTGGTTGCTTCCCGCCGATTTTTTAGCCGCCTGCACCGTCTTGGCAGAGGTCCCGGTCTTGTTGGCTTCGTAATTTAACTCATGCGGCTGTTCGGATATCGAACGGCGCTCTACTTTAGTGCCTCTCGTTGTCATAACATTGCTTTTTGATGTACCTGAATAACAAGTCGCGAAAAAGATGGTTTATTCTTTTTTTAATTAAATTTAGCTTATGGTCGGTGTTTTCACCGCACCATTCTACCGAAAGATCTCGTTTTCCGAAAAAACCTGACCCCTGCTATTCGGTACGTACCCATGTCTTACTTTGTAATGTGTAGGCCAATTGCAATACACAGAGGCATTGGTTGGTGTGGTGAAAACACCGACCAGAGGCTGAACTGTAATAAGTATAGCAAAACTTAACTTTGCCGCGGTGACGCTTTTCTGGCGCCCTGGTCATTTTTTATCCCAAAGCCTTTTGCTCAGCACCCGGTCCATGACCTGCTCACGGTAGCCCCTGCTGATGGGAATACGGCTTCCACCTATAAACAGTTCGGCTGCTTCGATGCCGTCTATTTTGCTAATGGCGGCGATAAAAGATTTATGTACGCGGATAAAGGCCGTTGGGGCCAGCTTGTCCTCCAGGCTTTTGAGCGAAAGCATCGTAACATATTTACCTTTAGTGGAATAAATAGTTACGTAATTTTGCATGCCCTCGACGTAGAGAATGTCATCAAAAAATATCTTTTCGTATTTGCTGCCGCACTTGATAAAGAAATAATCTTCCGCTTGTTTAGCGGAATCACCGGTTAACAACTTATAATAATCCCTGGCTTTGGCGGCGGCTTTAAAAAAACGTTCGAATGTGATGGGCTTGAGCAGGTAATCCAGGACATTTAATTGAAAGCCTTCCAGCGCATAAGAAGGATAAGCGGTGGTGATTATCACCATCGGCGGTTTTTGCAGGATCTTCAGAAACTCGATGCCGTTCATTTTCGGCATCTGTATATCCAGGAGTACCAGGTCGACAGTTTGCCTATCGATCAGCGGCAGCAGTTCCAGTGGGTTTTCGCAAACACCGCCCAGGTTCAGAAAATCAACTTCCCTGACATAGTTGGCCAAGCCTTCCCTCGCCAATGGTTCGTCATCAATTATTACACAGTTGATCATTTTATTCAGCTATTAATTGTGCAGAAGGGGATATTTCTAATTGAGACAACTGCAGTTCCAGTTTCACTACAAAGCTTTCCGGGTTTTTCTGAATATCCAGTTTGTATTGCCCGGGATAGATCAGGTCGAGCCGGCGCTGTACATTTTTTAAACCGATACCTCCGTAGTTGATCACGTCATACGATCCATTCTCAGATGTACTGTTGGCAACCGTTAAATGAAGCTGTAGCCCGGTTACCGCCAGATCAATATTGATCCAATTGGGTTGTTTTTTATGCTTGGATACGTGTTTAAAAGCATTCTCCACAAAGGTCATCAAAACAAATGGTGCTACGCCCATACCCGGCGAATGGGCTTCGTTTAAATTGAGATTAACTGCTAAGTTTTCATTCTGGCGCAGCTTTTCCAGCTCAATAAAATTTTCCAGGTAGGCGATCTCTTTTTCCAATGGGATCTGCTGGTCGTTACATTCATAAAGCTGGTGCCGCAGTAGTTCAGAAAACTTCGCCAGTGAGGCCGAGGCCATATCCGGGTTTTTATGGATCAGGAAGAAAATGGAATTGATGCTGTTGAACAGGAAATGCGGGTTGAACTGGTATTTAAGAAATTTTAATTCGGTTTCCAGCTTTTCCTTTTCCAGCGCCTGGTGCCGTCTTTGCGTTTCGAGCCAGTTCTTGGTGAGTTTGATGCTCATGCCCAGCGTAATGGCGGCTATGGTGTTTGTTAAAGGGCTCCCCTTTGCAGCGTTATAGAAGCTGTTCCAGCTCCAGGTAAGGCCGAACATTTTTTGCGCATTACTGCCAGCCAGCCATGCGCTGAGGAAATAGCCTGGCACGATGAGCAAGGAAGAAGCGACGACCGTTAATGCCAGGATAAGGATGTACAAGCTATAGCTGCCTTTCTGCAGGTAACGCGGGATGAGAAAATACAAGTTGAAATAGACCGCGAAAGCGGGAAATATGGTGTAAAAGAATGATTTTACAAAAAAGACCGAAAAGAACATTTCATGGGCGGCCTCATAGAGACTGCCTACAGTCAGCGCCCAGAACACGTAGTTATACAACATCCAGAATGGGATGTGGTAAATCTTGTATTTAATAAACCAGTTTTGAGAAGTCGTCATGGATGGCATAATTAATAAAGTTACGGCTATTCCGTTAATAAATACAGGCCGATATACCAATGGCCGCTTTTAATTGACGAAATACACCGGGCAAAGGATAACCGGCAGATTACCCTGTTTCAATCACCGGCGACATTGATTCGTGCCATTTCATGCGCCTGGTCATTTAGCGGCCGCAGTTCATCAATCGGATTTTTGCGTGCCGCAGATGAAAACTTCCTTTGGAGTATGAAAACGTTATTGCTCATCCTTTGCGGATTGCTGTTAAGCACTATTGCCCAAAGCCAGGTCAGCGGTACGCTTACGGATACCAATGGCAGCCCGGTACCATTTGCCACTGCGGTATTGCTGAAAAGTGCAGACAGTACGCTGGTGCGTTCGACGGCCTCGGACGAAAAAGGAGGTTTTAGGCTTAGCGCTGCACCATCCGGCACTTATACCCTTAAAATTAGTTGTATAGGCTATATGGACTATTTTTCACCGCTGATTATCCGCGATCCGGCTTATGATGCCGGAACGATCCGGCTAAAAACAGCTGGTAAACAATTGGGCGAAGTGGTGATCCGTTCCAGCAAACCCCTGGTACAGCAAACCGCAGGAGGCTTGGTGGTCAATGTACAGAACAGCATCCTCACCAACGGCAGCTCGGTTTTGCAGGTGCTTTCACGCTCACCCGGCGTTATGGTTGACCCCCAGACCAACGGAATTAGCCTGAATGGGAAAAGCGGGGTCATGGTTATGCTGGACGGCAAGTTACTGCGCCTGTCTGCCGACCAGGTGGCCGCCCTGCTGAACGGTATGACGGCGGATGATATAGACAAGATCGAACTGCTTGCCACACCGCCCGCAAAATATGATGCGGATGGCAATGCCGGGCTAATCAACATCCTCACTAAAAAAACTAAGCAGCCCGGCACCAGCGGTTCGGTAACTGCTTCGGCAGGGTATGGTAAAGGCGATAAAGAATCTGCCGATATTGATCTGAACCAAAATAGCGGTAAAGTTAGCCTGCACGCTTCTTATAGTTATAGCCACGACCATAGCTATGCTTTACTACTGGCGCAGGGCACAAGTAACACGCCTATCATTGGCGGGCAAAACACTTTTTATTACAATAGCCAAAGTAATACCGTATCCAATTATCAGGGCTTTAGCGGTGGCCTGGATTATCGTCCGGGTGCTAAAACCACTATCGGCGGCGGCGTTTATTATAGTATCAGCTCTAATCAAAACGGCAGTCATAACTTTGGCAATTACGCGTTGGCCGATACCAACCTGGTGTTCGATTCGCAACTGGCCGGCACCAGTCATACGCGCTACCTGCACCCCAGCCTTTACCTGGAGAAAACCATTGGTAACGATCAAAAGTTTAATGTCAACCTGGATTATTTTGGCCTTCATAGCAATGGCCCCACACAGGTGCAAAGCAATTTCAGTGATAGCCTGTTTGCATCACGCCAGCGTAACCTGGCCAATGCCCGCATCCATGTATTTGTCGCTCAGTTAGATTATACCAATTCTTTTAACAAGCGGCTGCAACTGGAAACCGGTTTAAAAAGTACCTACACCCGTAGCAAAAGCACATCTGCCCTTGAAAACCTGGTGGGTGACCACTGGGTATCGGTCGGGGCAGGCACCTCGAACGACCTGGCTACCCGCGAACTGATCGCTGCAGGTTATGCAGTGCTGATCTGGAAACCCGACAGTTTAACCAGCCTGTCTGCAGGGGCCAGGTACGAATACTCGCGCAACGCGACCGATCATTCGCTCAATGCGCAATACTTTGTCGACCGCCGGCTGTCTAAAATGTTTCCGGCGATGTTTCTTAGCCGGAAGCTAAATGCGACAGATGAACTGCAATTATCCTATACCGAGCGCATTAGCCGCCCATCTTTTGCCGATCTGGCTTCTTATGTGTCTTATAACTCTCCAACCTCTGTATTTACAGGCAACCCGGCGCTAAAGCCGACCATCACCCATAACTTAAAGCTGGCTTATAACGTAGGTGACTACTTGTTTTCCCTTTTGTACAGCCATGACACCGACCCTATCCAGGGTGTGCAGGGCGTTCCCGGCCCCACCAAAGGGCTGGTTTACCTGATGCCTGAAAATGCCAATTGGCAGAATAACCTGGCTGTGCAGGCGACCATTCCGGTCAAAATTGCAACCTGGTGGGAGATGAACTATAACCTGAGCGGCGGCTGGCACAAATACCGGATCACCTATTTCCCGGAATTGCTGGAGAAAAGCTATTTCAGCTATTCCCTGAATTTTACCGAAAGTTTTAAACTGCCAAAGCGCTATGCCCTTGAACTGTCGGGCTATTATAACTCCTCATCCTATAACAGCAACTCCCGCTCGAATGGAAATGCCATTTTCAACATGGGTTTTAAAAAAAACCTTGAAAAGGATCATGGTAGTTTTCAGTTAAGTGTATCTAATATTTTTAGCGCCGATATTTATCGCGGCCACCAAGGAGCGCTAATTGCTGATGCTTTTAACAACGTTGTGGATGTCATTTATCATGGAGAATCCGGCTTCCGCCCTATCATCAAGCTATCTTACAGCCGGTCATTTGGTTCGAACAGTAAAAAAGCTTCCCGCAATAATAACGGGACAAAAGAAGAACAGCAGCGGCTTTGAACTCAATGAAGACGGGTTCGTCACTATTTTTAATAAAATGCGTCGTGGGTGCGACAATAGTTGAAATATTTGATAACATCCGCAAAATTTACCGCGTCAGCAATGCTTGTCCCGGACTGGCGGAGTATATCGAGTTTTTTTAGCTTATGGTCGGTGTTTTCATTTTAGCGCAGGTCTTGTGGGGCATTGAGCGATGGGTGACCTGTGCTTCACGGTACGTGTCGTAAAATAAGTCACAAGTCATCAACCCGCAGGCAGCCACACAAGACTTGCGCCAAGGGGGTGGCATTGCTCCAATTATTCAGCAATTTATAAGTTACGCTTTAGTATACATGTCGTTACTTAAGCATATTTGTATATCTTATTTATCTGTTAAAACAATCCAATGGCCTCCATTACTCTGCAGGCTTCCATTGCGTTGCTTACGTTCAATTTTTGGAATATATTTTGCCTGTGCCTGTTAACGGTATGAACGCTCAGCGATAGCTTGTCAGCAATTTCCTTACTTCTCCGACCAAGCTTGATCAATTGTATGATCTCTTTCTCGCGTAACGAAAGGAGCTCTGAAATTTTGTCCTCGCCGGTATCAATTATGGCACCTGTTTGTGTATTTATGATCAGGCCGTCGGGCGCGTCAAAACCGGGATAGTCATAAATTACATTATAAAGGCAAAGTGCTAACCTGATGCTGCCATCTTCAGAACTGCTGATATAGATAACACGATGCTTTACAAGGATATTTTTACCATCAGCGCTTCGCACTCTTAGCTTGGCTATCACTTCATAACCCGAACGATCAGCTACCTGCAATGAATTAAGGAACTGGAAAAAACGTAGCTCAAGCCTGTACTTTTTTTGCAGGTCCCCGGTATGGATCAGGCTTAGCAATTCATCTTCCCAAATAGAGCTGATCTCTGCCTCCTGTTGCCGCAACCCAAGTTTGCGGGCCATTGCGCCGTAATATATGTAGCTTTTTCTTGCTTTCATATCACTCAGCACACTGATACCACTTTCCAGTATTGTATACAACCGGGCAATTTGCCTGGCACTATCCAATGGTAAAGCTAAACCCGGAGCCTTATCAAATGACTGCGATAACAACTTTATATCAAGCAACCCGCGTATGTTATCCATGATTTAGGAATGGTTATAAATCGCCATTTAACGTATATAAAACACTTAATAACTTTACGAACATACAAATTTGATTGGTTAATTAATAAACGTACAGTAATTGCGAACAAATGAAAAAACTATTTATTGTCCTATTCTTACTCCTGAGCATTAACAAAATGAAAGCGCAAAATCTTGAAAAATTGATTTGGTTTAATGAACCGGAACATTGGGAAATCAAAAACAGCAGCCTGATCATGCAGGTCACACCTAAAAGTGATTACTGGCGTATTTCTCATTACGGTTTCACTGTTGACGATGCGCCGTTTTATTACGGCAACTATGGAGGAGAGTTTGAAGCTAAAGTTAAATTAACGGGAGCCTACAAAGCCCGGTTTGACCAAATGGGTTTGATGATCCGTACAGACCATGAAAACTACATCAAAACAGGGGTAGAATTTGTAGATGGCAAATTTAATGTAAGCACGGTTGTAACCCACACTAAAAGCGATTGGAGCGTGACTACGCTTGATAAGGTACCGCCTTTTATCTGGATCAAAGTGGTACGCAGGCTGGATGCTTTAGAGATATTTTACTCTCTCGATGATAAAACTTATATAATGACCCGCAATGCTCCTTTAAAAGACAATGCACCTGTTATGGTAGGCTTGATGGCCGCCTGCCCGGACGGCAATGGCTTTGAAGCTAAATTTGAACATTTCTCGGTTAAACATCTGCCTGATCAACGCAGATTAGAGTGGCTTAAAAATCACCAATAAATTATTTTAGCTTATGGTCGGTGTTTTCACCGCACCATTCTGCCGAAAGGTCTCATTTTCCGAAAATGCTGATCACTGCTATTCGGTACGTACCCATGTTTTACTTTGTATTGAGCAGGCCAATTGCAATACACAGAGGCATTGGCTGGTGCGGTGAAAACACCGACCAGAGGCTGAAATTGATTTTCGTCCGGTCAGATTATTACTTCACCAAATGAACACGGGTAATGTATTTATCATAAAAACTGGGGCTGGCTACAGGACCTTCTGTCCAGTAATACAATTCATTAGCCTTTGATGTAATGATCGTATACTTAAAATCATTTAATGGATACCAATTACCGTTGGAAAGATGGGATGCGTTGGTAATGCTAATTGCGGCGTCTGAGATCGTATAGTTAAATTTAGTACTAACCACTCCTGATGCTTTAAAACTGCCAGTTCCATCCTCGTTTAAAATTACATATTCCGGTTTAGTCATATCGTATTTTTCAGTGTTAGTATCCATAAGTTTTGTACCCCCGTAAAATTCAAAAACGCGGTAATCAACCCTCCATTCTCCAATAATTTTGTTTGTGTTTTTTTCTGAGGAATCTTTTTTACAAGAGTAAAAGCTTAAACCAAGGAGTGTAATAAATAGTAACGCGTAAATTTTTTTCATGAAAAGGTTTTGGCTAAAATAAGGAATTTAATAATATTTAGCTTGCGGCCGGTGTTTTCATTTTAGCGCAGGTCTTGTGTGTGGGGCTTTGAGCGATGGGTGACCGGTGCTTCACGATACGTGTTGTAAAATAAGTGACAAGGCAAATCAAACACAAATTATAGAACGTATTTTTGAAATTACCAAAGACTTATTATATTAAACAATGGAATACAAGATTCTCTTTATGTCACCTTATGAAGAAGTTGATGAATCAAACGACAATGTGGATATAAAAGTTGCGCTTTCATCTAACATAGTATATTCCGGGACTTTATTTACTTTATCAAATATTCGATATTTATTAGAACAGTCTGACTTATTGTGTTTTCATGCTGAAGATATGATTATTGTAAAAGATCTTACCTATTTTACAATAAATGAGTCGATAAAAAATTTAGTAGAAAAAAATTTAATAGAATCGTATATGTCGATGATTGGAACAGTAAAACAAGTTTTTACAAAAGCCAATGGCTACCATGATCTGAAAAATTTCTCATCTCCTTTAAACGGCTTTTATAACTTAGAAATGTAAATAAGTCACAAGTCATCAACCCGCAGGCATCCACACAAGACTTGCGCCAAGGGGGGGGGCGTAAAACGAGTCACAAGTCATCAACCCGCAGGCTGCCTCACAGAACTTGCGCCAAGGGGGGCGATGCTGTCATGATATGTCTTAAGTCTAATTTCATATAGGCTTAATAACTGAATATTTCTTTTATATTTAACGACTGAATACTAACCTTATCAAATAAATGTTAATAGAAATTTTGCTATCTGTGCTAATAGTTCTGGTATTAGCAACATTCATAACCGTTTTACTAAAAAATCGCGAACAGAACAATCAACCGATTTTAGATTCCCTCTTTAAGATCGACCTTACGTTAACTAAAGTTGAACCTGCCTTAAGGGATGAGGGAACCCGTAGCCGCGAAGAAAATCAAAATTCCTTTATGGCTAATAGGGAAGAATTAAATAAATCATTTAGGCTATTAGGAGAAACACTATCGACCACTGTAAAAGACTTATCTGACGCACAAAAGAACCAGTTTGAGATTTTTTCTAATCAGCTTTCTAATTTAACAAAGTCATTTGACGAAAAAACTAAAAACCTACAAGATCAACTCGAAAAATCGGCTAAAGATAACAGAGTTGAGCAAGCAAGTTCCCTTAAATCTTTCGAAGAAAAATTTGCTAACAATGTAAAAGATTTTAATGAAACACAAAAAAGCCAATTTGAAATTTTCGCTAAACATTTATCGGAGTTAGTGAAATCGTTTGATGAAAAAACTAAAAACCTACAGGAACAGCTTGAGAAATCAGCAAAAGATAATAGGATTGAACAAACGAGTTCTTTAAAATCATTTGAAGAAAAATTCACTCAAAATGTAAAAGATTTCAATGATTTGCAAAAACAGAAGTTTGACGATCTCATCAACAGACAAGAGCAGGTTAAAAAAGATACTGAAGAAAAACTTAAGGAGATTAGGGAGACGGTAGAACAAAAATTACAATCTCTTTCTGAAGATAATACTAAAAAACTTGAAGAAATGCGTAAAACAGTTGATGAGAAACTTCATGAAACTGTTGAAAAGCGCTTTAATGAATCTTTTAAGATGATTAGTGAGCGCTTGGAACAGGTGCATAAAGGGTTAGGCGAAATGCAAACATTAGCAACCGGAGTTGGTGACTTGAAAAAGGTTTTAACGAATGTAAAAACACGCGGCGGACTTGGCGAAATTCAATTGGGCGCTATATTGGAACAAATATTTTCTCCTGACCACTACGAACGAAATGCAATTGTAAAAGAGGGAACTCAAGAACGTGTCGAATATATAATCAAGCTTCCAGGTCAAAATGAGGATAACCGTCCTTTGCTACTGCCAATTGATTCTAAGTTTCCGAACGAAGACTACCAACGGTTGATTGAAGCATATGACCACGCAAGCGATATTGATCAGGCTTCAAAACAATTTGAAAATTCTGTCAAAAAATGTGCAAAAGACATTAAAGACAAATATATAAATCCACCTACAACTACGGACTTTGCTATCATGTTTGTTCCGACGGAAGGTTTATATGCGGAAATAATAAGAAGAACCGGACTCTTTGAATCCCTGCGTAAAGATTATAAAGTCACTGTGGTAGGACCAACTAACTTAGTAGCTTTTCTTCAAAGCTTACAAATGGGATTTAGAACTCTTGCGATTCAAAAGCGCTCCAGTGAAGTGTGGGAGGTGTTAGGCGCTGTCAAGACAGAGTTTGGAAACTTTGGTGATATATTAGAAAAAACCAAGAGGAAACTGCAGGAAGCTACAAATACAATAGACAAAGCCGGTGTTCGTTCAAGAGCAATCGAGCGTAAACTAAAAACGGTTCAAGAGTTACCTAAACAAGAAACAATTGCTATTTTAGGTGAATCTATCGAAATTGAATTAGATAGCCAAATCGAAAAAGACGCTGATGAAAAATAATCTAAAGACTAAGTTTGATAGATATTAAAATTTTTTTTGGAAAAGAACTTATTATCTTAGTAGGAATTAACTAAACACTTACACTCCGATCTTCAATTCTCTTTCTGCAATGGCCAATCCTTATTTATGTTTGGGCTTTGGTGTTTGGGAGAAGCATTGCTGACACTCTATTCTCAAACCTTATTCAATTAAATTGTAC
>NZ_JBFUKF010000033.1:0-25808 GCF_056400985.1 Mucilaginibacter sp. P4_G9
GCTTTACAGACCCCACTATTTTTTTTAATTTGGGAGAAAGCTGGTTTTTGTTTTGGTTATCTTCTGTAAGAGTTTCAAGGTAATTTCCAATTAACTCAGACAAGCTTCTTCCTGTATTTTTAGCGTAAGACTTTGCCTTTTTTATAGTGCTTTCTTCTACGGTTAATGTCAGTTTTGTCGTCATGGTACGTGTCTTTCAAACAAATATACGTGTTGAAATTATGAATAATGAAATCAAATGAAACACATTTGCCTCATTAGTTGGGGTATTTGCAAATTATAAATAATTTTTTCTCTCTGCGTAGGGGATACCCCAGTTTTTATACTCTCCTTATAAAAAGCCAGGTTTTGCAAAAGCACGAATTCCAACAATTGATTGATAAATACCTCAACGGGCAGGCTACCGATGATGAGGTGCAACTGTTGATGGACTTATTCGATAGCTTCCAAACCAACGAAGATTGGGATGAGCGGGCACTCGGTGTAAAGCAACAACTGGAAGATAAAATGCTGCAACGTTTGAAAAGCGCTGTTCAGCAATCAAAAAAACAAGATCAACCAAAAGTATTCCGGCTTTTTGCCTATCGGAATATTGCCGCTGCCATAGCGCTCCTGTTTATAAGTGCCGGGATTTATTACAGCTTTCAACACGCTGCAAAGAGTCCACTAACGGCACAAAATAACACCGCTATTAAGCACGATGTTGATCCTGGTAGAAATAGAGCAATCCTAACCTTAGACAACGGCGAGAAAGTGGTGCTCGATTCCGCAAGAATCGGCACCCTTGCCCAAAAAGGTAACATCAGTATAAAAAAGACAAAAGATGGGCAGCTTATTTATGTGGCTGACGGTGAAAAAAATTCATCGGCCGCTGAGCCAGTAGCCTATAACACAATCAGTACACCACGTGGCGGCCAATACCAGGTGATGCTACCCGATGGGACTAATGTTTGGCTCAACGCAGCTTCATCTATTAAATTTCCCACGGCTTTTGCAGGTAATGAGCGGAATGTTGAACTAAGCGGTGAAGCTTATTTCGAGGTTACCAAAAATCCATCCAGACCTTTTAAAGTAAATGTTAATACCCTTAACGTAAAAGTTTTAGGTACCCACTTTAATATTAATGCCTATGGCGATGAGGACGCCATCAGGACTACCTTGCTGGAAGGTTCTGTACAACTAACCAGTGGTGCGGCCAGCAATTTGTTAAAACCAGGTCAGCAGGGTATAATTAAAGGCGGCAATATACAGGTTATAGATGTTGATTCCGAAGAATTCGTCGCCTGGAAAAATGGCATTTTTGAATTTAACCGCTCCGGTATTCAGGATATCATGAAACAACTTTCACGCTGGTACGATATCGAGGTAATTTATACAGGCAAAATACCCGATGATGAGTTTGTTGGAAAAATTGAGCGGAATGTAAAACTATCGCAAGTGTTGCACGTGCTGGAGCTTAGTCATGTCCATTTTAAAGTTGAAGACAAAAAGATAATAGTATCACCTTAACCATATCAATTAATAACAATTACCTTGAGTTAAACCATCTACCTATGAAAAAAAACAGACTTATCTACTAACACCCTACACCTACCTAACCTACAAAAATGCCGGGAGTACTGCAATACTCCCGGCTAAAACGTATGGGCCAGGTTTTTCCTGAGGTTCCTTCACAGACACATTAACCCAAACCGCAACGAAGTTATGCAATTAAACTTTAGGGGTAAAGTATTTTCTGTCCCCGGTACACTAACCTCCAAACTGTTTTTGACCATGAAGTTAACGGTTATCCTGATTTTGATTGGCTGTTTACAGCTTAGCGCCAAAAGTTATTCGCAAACCATAACGTTAAGCACAACCAATACCGCTATTGATAAAGTATTTACTGCTATTGAAAAGCAAAGCGGCTTTTACTTTTTTTACAAATACAAGGAAATTAAGCAGGCCAAACCTGTTACCCTGGCGTTAAAAAATGCCACACTTGATGAAGCACTGCGCGAGTGTTTTAAAGACGAGCCTTTTACCTATATTATTGATAACAAAACCATTATTGTAAATAAAAAGTACGAACAGGTGGTTGTACCCGAAAAGATAATTGTTGCCGGGCAGGTACTTGATAATGCCAACCAGCCTTTACCGGGTGTAAGCATTGTCGTCAAAGGAATAAATACCGGTGTAATAAGCGGCGTCGATGGTAAATACAGTATCCGGGTTGATGATAACGCGGTATTGGTTTTTAGGTTTGTGGGCTTCAAAACCAGGGAAGAACCGGTTAGTAAAAGAACGGTAATTAATGTATCCCTTGAGGAAGATAACCAGCAAATGAGTGAGGTTGTGGTGGTTGGTTACGGTAACCAGGAACGGAAAGATGTTACAGGCGCGATAGGTACGGTTAAAATGGCCAATATTAAGGAGATTAAGGCTGCAAGTCTTGATCTTAAGCTTGCCGGTCAGCTTGCCGGCGTTACCGTTAACCAGGTAACAGGTACTCCGGGCGGCGGCGTTTCTGTTAACATCCGCGGGGCGGGTTCGGTAGGAGCGGGCGATAATCCTCTTTATGTGATTGACGGGTTTCCTATTTCCCCGGGGTTCGATCAGTATTCAAACCCCTTAAGTACTATCAATCCCGATGACATCGAAAATATAAGTGTATTAAAAGATGCGGCTTCAACAGCTATTTATGGTTCGCGTGGAGCAAATGGTGTTATCCTGGTAACAACCAAGAGAGCGAAAAAGGGTGAGTCGTCAGTTACGGTCAATACGTCAACTGGCTTACAATCTATATTGCCGAAGAGCAAGCTTAAAATGATGACGGCATCTGAATTTGCCCAATGGCGTACACAAGCCATACAAGATGCAAACGCCGTTAATGGCACAAATAATCCTATCCCGGATGAATATAAAAATCCGCAGTCACTTGGTAAAGGTACCGATTGGTTTGACGCTGTAACCAGGGTTGCTCCCATGCAAAATTATGATGTTTCCATAGCCAACGGTACCGAAAAAGTAAGGTCATTGTATTCTTTGGGGTATTTTAATCAGCAAGGTACTGTGTTGAATACGGCTTTCAAAAGGTATTCATTAAAGGCCACCATTGATGCTGATATAGCTAAGAATTTAACTGTAGGGTTTAATATAGCACCTACGTATAGTTTTAGGAATTTACAGGAAACAGACGGCCACTTTCTTTCGGCTGCATTGAGCCAGGCTTACCTGGAAAGCCCGCTTGTTCCGGTAAAACAACCGGATGGGTCATATACCAACGTTGTGGGTTCGCCTGGCACCTTTCAAAATGTGAACCCGGTAAGTGCGCTTGTAAATACAACCAATAAGCGCACCGAATTCCGCGCCCTCGCCAATACTTATATCGATTACGAAATTATTAAAGGATTAAATCTAAAATCAACTTTCGGGGTCGATTTTCAAACCAAATCGCAGGATTATTACCGACCATCATTTCTTGGAGGCTTCAATGTCCCCAATCGTGATGGTAACCAGCAAAAAGCAGTAGCGTCTTTTACTTCTTCGAATGTTTTTAACTGGCTTAATGAAAACAGTATCAATTACAAAAAAAGCTGGGGCAGTCATAGTTTAACTGCGCTGGCCGATTACTCTATACAACAGGAAAACTCTCATAACCGTTTTACTTTTGGTACCGGCTTTCCTGATGATGCCATACGGTCGGTAAGTAATGCAACTATTATTACAGCGGATGCCAGCGATGCAGAATGGCGTTTGCAATCATTAATTGCCAGGGTTAACTACGCCTATAAAGATAAATACCTTTTAAGCGGATCTATCCGCCGCGATGGTTCGTCGAGGTTTGCTCCCGGGCACAGGTGGGGCACCTTCCCCTCAGTATCCGGCGGGTGGCGCGTTTCCGACGAATCGTTTTTCCCCAAATCAACAGTGATTGACCAATTGAAGTTTACCGCCAGTTATGGCCTTGCCGGTAATAACGATGTAGGTTACTATGATTACATCCCGGTTGTTGATGTTGCCAATTATACATTTGGCGGCGGACTTGCCCCCGGCGCTTCTGAAACCGATTTGATCGGAAATACTGAACTTGGTTGGGAAACCACGAAACAGCTTGATATAGGTATGGATATTTCGTTACTTAAAGGCCGCATTTATTTAATTGCAGAATACTATAACCGGTACACACAACGGATGCTGCAATATATCCCTATTCCAATAGTTTCGGGGCATAGCTATGCTTTATCAAACGTTGGCAATGTGCGTAACAGGGGATGGGAATTTACCTTAACTACAAAAAATATTGTTGGCCGGGGTTTCAACTGGTCAACTGATCTTAACATATCGTTCAATCGTAATAGGGTACTTGATTTGGGGCCAACCGTACAAATATTTGATGCACCTAAAAATGATAACCCAACAAGTATTACTAAAGTAGGCTTACCATTAGGCCAGTTTTATGGTTATATTTTTGAAGGGATTTTTCAAAACCAGGCCGAATTGGATAAATACCCGCATTTTGATGGCGAGCAGGTTGGAAACATCAGGTACAAGGATATCAATAACGATGGGGTAATTGACGGCCAGGACCAAACCAATATTGGTAACCCATGGCCCAAATTTACTTTTGGCTTCAATAATCATTTCTCCTACAAAAACTTTGATATGAACATCATATCCGCCGGTTCGGTAGGCGGGCATGTGTTTAACATGTACAAACAGTTTACCACCAACCTTGACGGTGTTTTTAACGTCGAAGAATCTGTTATTCACCGCTGGCGGTCTGCAAGCAATCCCGGTGATGGCTTTTTGCCAACTACGGTTTCAAATACTAACCTGGCCCGCGATTATTACCCATCTTATTGGGTTGAAAGTAACTCATACTTAGCAGTTAAGAACATCGATTTTGGGTACAACTTTAAAACAAAGTTCAGCAAAAATTTCAGGGTGTATTTCAGTGCGCAAAACGCCATACTTATAACGGGCTATAAAGGCGGCAACCCCGAAGTTGGTATAGAAGGCCAATTGGGAAACAGATCGCTTTCGCCAAACGTGAATTTTACAGGTTACCCCGTTGCTGCTGTGTACAACTTGGGGTGTAATGTAACATTTTAAAAAATGGGCATTAAAACAAACGATGGTAAAACCATAACAACCGGAATTATGAAAAAATACATATGTGCTTTTGTTGTCCTTGCGGCCTTTTGTATAACCGGCTGCAAAAAGGATTATCTTAATCTTCAACCAACAAATACTCAAAATACCACCAATTTTTTCAAAACACAAGCACAATTTACCCAGGCAATTAATGGGGCATATGCGCCTTTGCAGGGCCTGTACAATGGCAGCTTTTGGGCATTGGGCGAAATGCGGTCTGATAATACCTCCTATGAATTTGATCCTTACGACCGATCAGGTACAAACAAAGAGGAGATAGACGAATTCAGGRAATTAAACAATAACGATATGGTTGGTGCTTTTTTTGAAGCCAGCTATACAGGTATTGGTCGCTGCAACGCAATTTTAGGCCGCTTGCCTGCAGCCAAACTTGATGCTGCTGTTGCCGATACTATAGGAGGCCAGGCCAGTTTTTTACGCGCCTTTAACTATTTTAACCTTGTGCGTATGTTTGGCAAGGTACCGCTGGTGCTTAAGGAGGTTGAGTCGGTAACCGAGGCTTATAAAGTGGCCACAAGGGCCGAAGTTGATGCTGTTTATGCAGCCATTATTATCGATGTCCAGGCTGCCATTGCTAAATTGCCGGTGAGATATTCAGGGGTAGCCAATAAGGGAAGGGTAACTAAGGGCACCGCTGAAACCCTGCTTGCCGAGGTGTACATGACCCAGAAGAAATTTGACCTGGCTATACCCTTGCTGCGGAACATTATTTCATCCAACGTGTATAGTTTGAACGCTGACTACGCAGATAATTTTGATATTACAAAGGAGAACGGCCCCGAATCGATATTTGAGATTCAGTATATTGAAGGCCCCAACGGGTTGGGCAGCGATTTTGTAGATACATTTATTCCCTGGGATTATTATGATTCTGATGTTACCGGGTTCGAGATAGCCAATGGTGCGCAAAACGGCTGGAATATTCCAACACAGGACCTGGTTAATGCCTATGAAGACGGCGATAACAGGAGGGATGCTTCTTTGATTGACTTCACCTCTGATGAATACGGTGTTGATTTACCCTTTATTAAGAAGTTTCAAACCACAAGCGCCGTTCAGGGGGTAACAGGTAAAAATTTTCCTGTTTACCGCTACGCCGATGTTTACCTGATGCTTGCCGAATGCCTGAATGAGCAGGGTTTTGCAGGCGGCGGTGATGCATTTAAATATTTAAACCTTGTAAGGGAACGCGCTGGCCTGGAAGATAAATCAGCAGGCAATGCAGATCCCGCATTAAACGTTTCGGGCCAGGACGCTTTCCGAGATGCCATAGCGCATGAAAGGCAGGTGGAGCTCGCTTTTGAAAACCACCGCTGGTTTGATCTTATACGTACCGGCAAAGCAGTTGCTATTATGACGGCCCACGGCGCCCGGGAAAAAGCCTTTAAAAAACCTTACTGGAACGTTAACTCTGCGGCCTATGCCAATATCCGGCTGCTTTTCCAATATCCGCTAAATGAAGGTAACCTTGAACATTAACGCCGCATGCGTAGCTGAAAACTTTTACAGGACTCCAACACATTTATTAACAAATATTGCAATTACCACATCATTTTTACCTGTTTTATAGCTAAATATGTATAGTATTTAAAACAAAAATCGTTCTTAAGCTATATTAATGGTATGAATTATATTCAAATGATAAGCGTGTTTAATAAAACAAGCTTAAGTATCGTTTTATTACTTTTTTTACACCCCCGAAGCTATTCGCAGGTTCAACCTGTCCCCGTTCCTTTTAGCATTGATAACCTGATATGTGAATATAAAAACAACCCAATATCTGTTGATGCAGCCAACCCGCGCCTCGGTTGGAGACTGGTTACACAGGAGCGTGGCATTCAGCAAACATCTTATGAGATAAGAGTAGGTAGTAACGCGGTATCATTAACCCGGGGCAAGGATATTATTTGGGGTACCGGCAGGATCTATTCAGATCAGTCGGTGCAAATTTATTATGGCGGCCCGATGCTGGCATCGCGGCAAAAAGTTTATTGGCAGGTAAGAGTCTGGAACAATAAAAACCAGGTAAGCCCGTGGAGCATGGTTAACTTTTGGAAGATGGGTCTACTAAAACCAACCGACTGGACAGCCAAATGGATCCAGAATACCTACCAGTCTGATACTACAGGTGGTCCCGCTCCCATGTTTCGTAAAGCATTCAAATTAGATCATAAAATACGCGCCGCCCACTTGTATATAACCGCGCATGGTGTTTTTGAAGCGCAGCTAAATGGAAAAAGGGTAGGTACCGATTACTTTGCACCCGGCTGGACGAGCTATAACAAACGCATTCAATACAATGTGTATGATGTAACATCGAGCCTGCAAAAGGGTGATAACGCAATTGGCGTAACCATTGGTGATGGATGGTACCGTGGCTATACTTATAATCGTAAAAAAAATGTGTACGGTACAAAACTGGCACTGTTCTGTCAGCTTGAGGTATTATATACCAATGGCGCCCGCGCGGTGATCAACTCTGATAAAAGCTGGAGGGCGAGTTACGGAGCTATCAGGTCTTCCTCATTTTTTGATGGCGAAGTTTACGATGCCCGCAAAGATAAATCCGGGTGGACAAGGCCTGGCTACCGCGATCTTACCTGGGATACCGTTAAAACAGATTCAACTATTAAAGATAACCTGATAGCCACCGCTGGCCCTACGGTAAAAAAACACGAAAAATTTTTACCTCTTAAAGTATTTACCACCCCTGCAGGTGAGCGGGTAGTCGATTTTGGCCAGAACCTGGTAGGTTGGGTACAGTTTAAACTTAAAGCAAAAGCAGGCGATACGCTCCGGCTTTTTCATGCCGAGGTGCTGGATCAAAAAGGAAATTTTTACACTAAAAACCTGCGTACCGCCAAACAGGAGATCACCTATGTTTTTAAGGATGATAGCATAGCCACATTTGAGCCTCATTTTACCTTCCAGGGCTTTCGGTTTTTGAAGGTGGTTGGCTACAATGGGCCGTTGGATTCAACTAACCTGGCCGCCTACGCATTGTATTCGGATATGGCGCAAACGGGTAAATTCTCAACATCCAACCCACTCATTAACCAGTTGCAGCATAATATTCAATGGGGACAAAAAGGAAATTTTATTGATGTACCTACAGATTGCCCACAGCGCGACGAACGCATGGGTTGGACAGGGGATGCGCAGGCATTTTGCCGCACCGCAACTTTCAATATGGATGTTGCCGGGTTTTATACCAAGTGGTTAAAAGATCTTACTGCCGATCAGCATAAAAATGGCGCGGTACCGTATGTGATACCGAATATGCTGGATAGTGCTTCGTCGGCAGCGTCGGGCTGGAGCGATGTGGCCACTATTGCACCATGGAATATTTATTTGGCGTACGGCGATAAACGGGTTTTACAGGAGCAGTACGAAAGTATGAAGGCCTGGGTGGGATATATCCAGGTCCATAGCCGCAATTATCTCTGGGATACAGGTAACCACTTTGGCGACTGGCTTTTTTATGCCGGTACTAATTATGAAGATGGCGCTGCTCTTACCGATAAAAATCTGATAGCACAGGCATTTTACGCACATTCAACGCAATTGCTCATCAATGCTGCAAAAGTATTGGGTAAAACCGATGATGTGCAAAGGTACTCGCAACTGCTTTACAACGTAAAAAAAGCATTTAACAGCGAGTATGTTACGCCAAACGGGCGCATGATATCCGGTACACAAACCTCCTATGTACTGGCACTTAACTTTGATATGCTGCCTGAAAACCTGAGGCAATCAGCCGCAAAAAGATTGGTGAAAAATATTGATGATTATGATGAACATATAACTACCGGCTTTTTGGGAACACCTTATATCTGCCATGTATTAAGCCGCTTTGGCTATAGTGATGTAGCATATGGTTTGCTGATGAAGGAATCGTATCCATCATGGTTATACCCGGTAAAAAACGGTGCAACCACCATTTGGGAACGATGGGATGGCATTAAGCCGGATGGTACTTTTGAGGACCCGGAAATGAACTCCTTTAATCACTATGCCTATGGCGCTATTGGCGATTGGATGTATAGGATAATAGCAGGTATTAATACGGATGAAAACGATCCCGGATTTCATAAAATCATCATCGCGCCTCATCCTGGCGGTAAACTTACCAGTGCCCAGGCCGAACTGGAAACGCTTTACGRCAAAATAAAGTCGGCATGGAGCATAGATAATGGCATATTTACTTTGGATATTGTAGTACCACCCAATACCACAGCTCAGGTAGTTTTACCATCGGTAACAGACCAGGTGACTGAGAGCGGACTTGATATAAACACGATAGAAAGCATCACGGAAATTAAAAAAACAGGAAATGATGAACAGATAAACGTGGTATCGGGTACTTACCATTTTGTGTATACCATGAAACCACCGGGTAAACGGTAACAAACCCAGTCGGGATTTAAATTTAAGCCTTGCAAATGAATAGCATCATCAAATTAAAATACATCTTTATAATAATAATTTGTGCTTTATCTGCATCTGCAAAAGCCCAGTTACATATCATCCCGCAGCCACTACAGTTAACCGGGCAAAAAGGCAGCTTTATTTTAAGCAATAAAACAGTTATCGGGGTTGATAAAGAAAGCCAGGCAGTAGGTAAATACCTGCAGGATTACCTTGCCCAAAACTACAAGCTGAATTTAAAGCTGAAGGTTTATGCTAAAATACCGGCTGCTATTGCTATACAGTTGCTTACTACTGTAAGCAGCAAAGAGGAGGCTTATAACATGAACGTAAAACCCGGCAGCGTAAAAATATCGGGCAATGGGGCTGGGTTGTTTTATGGTGTACAATCATTAATCCAATTGCTTCCGGCAAAAAATATTGCTCCTTTAAAAATAACAGCATGTGTAATTGCTGATGAGCCTCGTTTTCAGTGGAGGGGTTTGAGTTTGGATGTGAGCCGTCATTTTTTTACGGTTGATGAGGTAAAAAAATATATTGATGTAATGGCCCATTACAAATTGAATGTGTTTCACTGGCATTTAACCGATGATGAAGGCTGGCGCATCCAGATTGATAAATATCCTAAGTTAACCGGGGTGGGCTCAAATATCAGCTTTTATGAAAAGCAAGGCAAATTTCGCAAGCTGGATAATTTGATAGATGGCGGGCGTGATGGATTTTATACCAAGGACGATATCCGGGAGGTGATCAAATATGCGCAGGCCAGGTATGTAACCATACTGCCCGAAATTGAGATGCCCGGCCATAGCGAAGCAGCCATATTTGCCTATCCCGAACTGGGTTGCCAGGATTCAACCGGCACAAAACATCGTGTCCGTATGCTTGATCCAAGTGAGCATACTTTTACTTTTATGGAAGATGTGCTTACCGAGGTGATCGCGCTCTTTCCCAATCAATATATCCACATTGGTGGCGATGAGGCCGAGATGGTAGACTGGCTGAAAAGCCCTGCAGCAGTTGCCCTCATGAAAAAGGAAGGCCTGAAAAACGAGAAGGAAATACAGCGTTATTTCATCAAAAGGATAGAAAAATTTCTGCTCTCTAAAAATAAGAAACTGGTAGGCTGGGATGAGATCCTGCAGGGCGGTTTGGCCGAATCGGCCACGGTAATGAGCTGGCAGGGCGAAGCCGGTGGTATAGCTGCTGCCAAAATGCACCATCATGTGGTGATGACACCATTACCTTACATGTATTTTGATGCCCCGCAGGCTAATGAAAATTTGGAACCTATAGGCTGGAACCCGCCGGTAACCTGGCAAATGGTTTACAATTACGAGCCAATGTCAAAAGAACTAAGTCCGGAGGAGGCCGAATATATTTTAGGAGCGCAGGGGAATATCTGGGCCGAAAAAGTTCCGGATGCATCGCACCTGCAGTACATGGTTTATCCCCGTGCGCTGGCCGTGGCCGAACTCACCTGGTCATCAAAAGAAAACAAAGATCTTGTTAGGTTTGAATATAAAATGAAGCAGCAATATGGCTATTTCAAGCTGTGGAATTTGAACGCCCGCCTGCCCGATATTGTAGGGATGAATAACATAGTTACCAATAGCGACCAGTTTGGAATGGTGCTTAAATACCCGTTATTAGGTGCACAGGTACGTTATTCAGTTAACGGTAAAATGCCCGATAGCAGTACAAAGGCGCAGGTTTTCCCGGTAAATATCAGCGCTATGATCAAAGACAGCCTGGTGCTAAAAACCTATACTACCTGGACATTGAACAAACAGCACATTTTCCAGGTGGCAACTATAAAGCATGTTAATGTTACCGTAAATAGTATAGCCCCGGCAGATTTAAAGCCTGGTTTAAGCTATAAGCTTATAAAAAGTAAAGAAATCAGTTTTGATAAGCTGGATACGTCCATTGTAGCTATAACGGCTATAATAGATTCCGCCAATCCAATGGTATTGCCCGTAACCGATGGCAACGTTACCTGGGTAAAAATGAACGGCTATATAAAAATTGACGTAGAAGGTGATTATGAACTCACCTCGGGCTTCGAGGTTAGCCCTGCCTTGTTTGTGGGCGATCAGCCGGTTATTTACAAAAACAAAAACACTTACGTTGAGCCGCAAAAGGCATTGCTGCACCTTAAAAAAGGAATTTACAATTTAAGCGGATATTATATAGCCGACAACATAAACCGGATGCAGGACTTGATACTAATAAAGACAGCTAATGGTAAATTACTTGCCCCGGCGCGTTACATGTTTCACTAACAGGTTGATGATGCAATATAAAAGCCTGTTTAAAACGCTGTTGGTGCTCACATGTTTGGGTACAAGCTTTTTTGCGTACGCACAAACCTATGGCAAATATGTTAATACCTTCATTGGTACATCTGCAACCGGGCATACCTTTCCCGGCGCTACGGTACCTTTTGGTTTGGTTCAGTTAAGCCCCGAAACAGGTAATTTTGGCTGGAACTATTGCTCGGGATATCGTTACGAAGATAGCGTTATAACAGGTTTCGCACATACTCACTTAAGTGGTACAGGCGGGGTAGATTTGGGCGATGTGTTGTTTTTCCCATTCCAGGGGAATGATCCGCCTAAATTCGTCAATGGCTTTTCGCATCAAACAGAAAAAGCTTCACCAGGCTATTACGAGGTGGTATTAAAAGATCATAACATTAAAGCGCAGCTTACTGCTTCGGCCCATACCGGTTTGCACAGGTATACCTTTAATCAAGCCGGCAAATCGCATTTGCTGATAGATCTGCAAAGCGGTTTGGTTGAGGATGCCGAACAATTAAAAGAGCACGTATCCGAAGGCAGCATCACCATCAATAATAAAACCAGTATTAGTGGCTACGCATTTTCGAGCCAATGGGTAAATAAAAAGGTGTTTTTTACAGCGAGTTTCAGCAAAGCATTTACTGGCTATCATTTTATTGATGGAGATATCCATCGCCGTTTGGTGGTTGATTTTAATACCAACCCCGGCGGAACGGTGGAGGCCAAAGTTGGCATCTCGGCGGTAAGTATTGAGAGTGCCCGCAAAAACCTCGCTGCCGAAACTACCAATAAAACGTTTACACAGGTTAAGGCCGATGCTGCTAAAGTTTGGGAAAGCTATTTCGGCAGATTAAGATCCGAAGGTGCCGATGAACAAAAGATAGCTTTTTATACAAGTATTTATCATGCTTTAATTCAACCCAATAACATTGCAGATGTGGATGGCAAATACAGAGGCGCCGACGACCTTGTGCATCAATCTGCCAATAAAGTGTATTATTCAACATTGTCACTGTGGGATACCTACCGCGCCGCCCATCCGCTTTACACACTTATCTGCCCGGATAAAGATGGCCAAATGGTTGAAACCATGCTGCAACATTTCAACGTTACCAAACTATTGCCCGTATGGACCTTGTTTGGTAAGGAAAGCTATGCCATGATAGGCAATCACGCTATACCTGTGATAGTAGACGCCAGCCTGAAAGGCATTAAAGGCTTTAACAAAGAGCAGGCTTTTGAAGCCATAAAGGCTACGCTCACCACCAACAAAAATCCAAAGTACAATTGGGACCTTTACATGCAATACGGCTACCTGCCATCGGATAGTGTAAAGCGCGAAGCCGTATCCCGTACGCTTGAAGCCGCTTATGACGATTGGTGCGCTGCGCAACTGGCAAAATCGCTAAACAAAACGGCAGACTATAACTATTTCAACAAACGCGGCACATTTTACAAAAACCTGTTTGATACATCAACCAACCTGATGAGGGGTAGATTATCAAATGGGAGTTGGGTGCAGCCTTTTGCCAGCTTGGATAGCGGACAACTGGCAATAGGCGGTGATTATACCGAAGGCAATGCCTGGCAATATACCTGGCAGGTACAGCACGATATCCCCGGATTGATAAAGCTGATGGGTGGGCGGAAGCCTTTCTTAACCAGGCTCGATTCTTTATTCAGCATGGATTCAAAAGTATTTGGCAAAGGCTCAACGCTGGACGTTACGGGGCTCATCGGTCAATACGCTCATGGCAACGAGCCAAATCACCATATAGCTTATTTGTATACCCTTGCGGGAGATCCCGCCAAAACGCAGCGGCTGGTAAGGCAGATCTCTGATCAATTTTACCAGAACAAACCGGACGGACTATCAGGTAATGATGATTGCGGGCAAATGTCGGCCTGGTATATTTTTTCGGCGATGGGCTTTTACCCCGTTAATCCTGCCGATGGGCGGTATGTATTTGGTGCGCCGCAGCTGAGCAGGATCAGCCTTGCCTTACCCGGGAATAAAAGCTTTGTTATTGTGGCCCAAAACTTATCAGTAACTAACAAGTATGTCCAAAGCATTAGCCTGAATGGTAAGCCTTACTTAAGGAATTATATAAGCCATAAGGATATCATGAACGGTGGCAATTTGGTTTTTGTGATGGGCGGCAAGCCCCTGGCTGCAAAGCCTGATTAACCTCCAAAAAGGCCGGATAATTCTCTTGGCGGGCACCAGGTGTTCCATTTCAGCGTGGTGGAACACCCCGAACGGTGTGGAACGCTGTTTGTGCTGATGGTCAAGGTGTTAACGTTTTATTGAAATAGGGATGGAACGCTATTTGTGCTGATTATCAGTTGTTTGTGTTTTTTAATTTTTCAGTAAGTGTCAACTTTTTTACCTTAACGCGAAATTTTCTCTTGAATATCGGCGTTAAATTGATATTTCAGTACCATCTCTGCATTCACGCTTTTAACAATCTTCCATTCCTTTAATTCTGCAATAAATTCCGGTTTTTCAAACCCTGAATTCAAAGCAGCATTTGTATAAAAATCTGATCTTGCAGGATGATCTGGTGAACAGCCATTGAACAGGTACCCAAAAGCATCTTTATCAATAATTACCCTCGTTAATCCAATACAATCATCCAGTTGTACTAAGTTAACCGGTGCATTACCATTAGGGATGGCTTTTTTACCTGCAAAAAATCTGCCGGGGTTGCGGCCAGGCCCTATCAATCCGGCAAAACGGATAATGGTGGTTTTAAATACTTCTTCATCCCTGAAAAGGTTTTCGGCAGCGAATAATATTTTACCGGCTTCGGTATTGGGCTGAGGATCGGTATTTTCATCTACTTCAGCGTTCAGATCTGCATAAACTCCTGTTGAGCTAATGAACACTACATTTTTAACACCATGCTGTTTTATGGCATTGATGATCTGTTGTATCTTAGAAATAAAATTTG
The DNA here is from genome assembly GCF_056400985.1 of Mucilaginibacter sp. P4_G9. Classification (NCBI taxonomy): domain Bacteria; kingdom Pseudomonadati; phylum Bacteroidota; class Sphingobacteriia; order Sphingobacteriales; family Sphingobacteriaceae; genus Mucilaginibacter; species Mucilaginibacter sp. P4_G9. Next base: position 14,843 of record NZ_JBFUKF010000033.1, read on the forward strand.
CCCCTTCGCCCGATCGTGTTTTAGGCGGGATGGCAATTAAAAGTATATCACAATCAAAAAATCYGGCATCATAGGTTTTGCTACCCGCAGAAAAATCAACCAGGTAGGGTTCGATACCATCACCTAAAAGCGACGCTAATTTGGGGAGCGATGTGGTTGATCCTTTTACCCTCATGCCATCATTGATCAGTGCCTTGGCCAGCGCCAGTCCGTACCAGCCACAGCCTAATATGCTGACAACTTTTTTATCGAGAAATGTAGCTATTATATCCAATTTTAATGCTTTGGGGCAAAGGTAATTAATTATTTTAGGGAGATATGAGCGCTAAATATGTGCTTATAGGTTAAACTTTTTGGAGATGCTAATCGTTATGGTTACATGAAGAAAGAGATTTTGGCAACTTCTGTTGTACTGGGCTTAGCTGCATTAGCACTGCAAGCCAGAGAAAAACCATTGGAAACCGTTAACTATGTCGACCTTAAAAAGTACCTGGGTACCTGGTTCGAGATAGCCGCGTTCCCTCAACCTTTTGAAAAGGCTGGCTCATGCACTTCGGCAACTTACGGACTAAACAAAGATGGCAGCGTAATAGTAAAAAACCGCACTATACAAAACGACAAGCTTAAGGTAACCGAAGGTAAAGCCTTTGTAACCGATAAAGGAACAAACTCGAAGCTGGCCGTTCAGTTTTCCTTGCTTTGCAAAAGTAAGTACTGGATAATTGATTTGGCAAAAGATTACAGCTATGCGGTAGTAGGGCACCCCAATCGTAAGTTGCTTTGGATCATGAGCCGGCGCCCAACTTTGGACGAGCAAACTTACAACCAGCTTTTGGTAAGGGCCGCAAATAAGGGGTTTGACATCAGGCGGCTGGCAAAAACCGAGCAGATAGGAGACCTTTCGGGGATATAACAGGCTTATATTAAATAAACAAACAACAATGGCTTAATCAGGAAATGATTAAGCCATTGTTGTTTTAATTGTACAGCATATTGTACCCGGATATTTTAATAAGGCTGTTTTGTAATTTTGATTAATGATAACCGATAAATAATTTGGTCAATTAAAATATACGCATTTAATATGTTTAAAACATTCTGTTTAACCATTTGATAGTTATGTTTTTTTTGGATATTTTTCCACAAAATTTTAGCTCAAACTTTCTTGAAAATTCCTAAACCGACAATATGAAGAAAATTTACTTTTTAGTAACTTTTGTAACACTGCTGCTGACTTTTTCAAAAAATAGTTATGCCCAAATTCCGGCTTTCAGTTATGCTACTCCGCAAAAATTTACTGTTGGTACTAAAATAAATCCGGTAGCCCCTAAAAGTACTGGTGGTCCTATCCCTGATGAGGTTTATTCAAAAGTAAGTACACTGGCCGGGAATGGTTTTTATGGCTATAAAGACACCCTGGCCAAATATGCCCGTTTTGAAAACCCGGTAAGCGTTGCTTTTGACAGTAAAGGAAACATGTATGTGGCGGATGCCAATTTAAATATGATCAGGAAGATCTCGGCTAAAGGTTGGGTAAGTACATTTGCCGGGAATCCCAAAAAAGGCGCAAAAAACGGACAAGACACCGCTGCGAGATTCAATTACCCTACAGGGCTAACGGTAGATAAAAACGATAACGTATATGTAGCTGATTTTAGCAATAACATGATCAGGAAGATTACACCAACCGGTTTCGTAAGCACGTTTGCCGGTAATGTGAACTATGGAAATACAGATGCCCGAGGTACAGCAGCACGCTTTAACCTTCCCTACAGCCTGGTTTTTGATCCGGCATCGGGCAGTATCATAGTAGCAGATACTTACAATAACAAGATAAGGAGGATTTCGCCACAGGGAGACGTAACTACTATAGCCGGTACAGGTGCGCCTGGACGTGCAGACGGAATTACCACAAGGGCAACTTTTAAAATACCGTACAGCATCGCGGTTGATAAGAATGGAGTAATATATGTAGCCGATCAGGGGAATAACTGTATAAGGCAGGTTTTTCCTGGTAACCCAGGCGCGGTTAGTACTTTTACTGATACTACCTATACATCACCTTACGGTATTGCTGTTGATAACTTAAACCGGGTATACCTGTCAACTGTAGAGGCTTTTGGTATAATACAGTTTGATAGTAGTGGTAAACAAATAGGGTCGCACCCATTTTCTGGTGGCTCATACAGAACTTTTAACGATGCTACCGATACTTTAAGCAGCTATAGGGGAAGTATGGGTTTAACTTATGACGGGCAGAACAACCTGTTGATTGCCGACCCAGGTAACGACCGGATTCGGAAAGTAGCTGTTAATGGCTATATTGTAAGCCCCCGCCTGCCCGCTGGTTTAAGTATTGATAGTACAGGCACAATTGTTGGAACCCCCACAACCGTTACCGCCGCTAAAGATTATATAATAACAGCCTATAATAATAGTGGTTCGGGAAATAATAAAATTACTATAAGTGTTGGTATTGCTTCGCAAACCATTACGTTTAATAAACTATCGCCGGTTACCTATGGCAATGCTGATTATACACCACCGGCAACAAGTACCGATACGCTGATTGCTATAAAATACAGCAGCAGTAATCCTGCTGTTGCAACTATTGTGAGCAACAAAATTCATATTATCGGTGCCGGCATCACTACTATCACCGCCAATCAGGATGGTAATAGTAATTATAAAGCTGCTACGCCGGTTAGTCAGCCTTTAACGGTTAATAAGGCGGTTTTAACCGTTACTGCCGATGATAAAATAAAAACCGCGCTAAAAGATAATCCGCCTTTAACGGTCAGTTTTAACGGCTTTGTTTATGCCGAGGATACAACTGTATTAATTACCAGGCCATCCATTAGTACAACAGCTACTTCGGGTTCGGCAGCCGGTACTTATCCCATAACGGTAAAAGGAGCCGATGCTAAAAATTATTCGTTTAACTACGTTGCCGGTAAGCTTATTGTGGCCCCTGTACCTGTTATTACAGCCACGGGTTCAACTACTATTGTTAACGGGGGCAGTGTTACGCTATCGGCTTCCCCATCTACCGGTTATACTTACCAGTGGGCCGCAGATGGAAAAGACATCAGCGGGGCTACAGCCAATACCTATGTAGCTACAAAAACTGGAGGATATTCGGTAGCAATAACAGCTAATAATTACACCACGTATTCATTGTATACCAGTGTTTTATCGCAGTTGCAGCTGCCACCTGGTAACTTTAAAATAAGTATTGCCGGTGCAACCTGTAAAGGCAGCAATAATGGATCTATTCACATAGCTGCGCAGCAGCGGCTCAAATATTCTGCAGCTTTTTCGGGCAATAACCTTAACAAATCCTATCCTTTTACCGATTCACTTTCTATAAACAATCTTTCGCCGGGTGACTACACTATTTGTTTTTCGGTCGACGGTGAAATATACAGCCAATGTTTCCAGTTAAAGGTTACCGAACCTAAGGACCTGTCGGTTTATTCAACTGTTGATCAAAAGCTAAATAACCTGAATTTACAGTTGGATGGCGGAACTTCTTTCCGGATAGTGTTAAACAGTATGACCTATAATACAACTGAAAAGCAGATAAGCTTACCGCTTGCCACAGGATACAATAAATTAAGTATCACTACCGATAACTTATGCCAGGGCGTAATAGAAAAAGTTATTGTAGTGGCCGATAAAATTATTCCATTCCCCAATCCATTTCAAAATGTGCTTAACGTGAATATTGGTAACCAAACTATTAATAACATAGGCGTAAACATAGTTAACACAATGAGTGGCAAAACGGTGCTTAATAGTAAATATACAAATCAGTCGGGCGTGATGCAGTTTGATATGTCGGGCTTTCCAAATGGGGTATACTACCTTAATTTAAACCTCGATAATAATAAATCCGGATATAAAATTGTAAAAAAATGATCAAGCGTATTTTAAGTTTAATAACAATATTGGCTATTGTATCGTGCGGAAAAAAAGAACCCACGCCCGCACCAGGCATTGCAACTTTATCTGCGCCTTTAAAAGATCAGCCTTGTCTTACGGGAACAGTATTGTCGGCTACCGAAAGTTCGGTTTCTTTTTCATGGAATTCGTCGCAAAATACAGACAAATATGATTTAACGATAACCAATCTTTTAACAAAGGCCGCAACTACCCAAACCGTATCAACAACTAATGCAACGGCAAAACTGCTTCGTAACACACCCTATTCCTGGTACATCAGCGCTAAATCAAATAAGTCATCAGTTGTAAGCAAAAGCGATACCTGGAAATTTTACAACGCCGGTGCGGGGATTGTTACTTATGCACCTTTCCCCGCAGAAATTACAGCTCCTGCGTTTGGCGCTATCATTAATTCGGGTACTACCAAAGTAAATCTAACCTGGAAGGGAAGTTCGGTAAGTTCAAATATCGTTGCTTACGATGTGTATTTTGGCCCATCAAACAACCCCGCTTTGTTCAGAAACCATATTACTGATAGTTTTTTGAATGATGTAACGGTTGGAGCAAATACTACCTATTACTGGCGCGTGGTTACCATAGATGCCAACGGCAATATCTCCGACTCGGGTACCTATAATTTTTACGTTCAAAAATAGAGCGTAAATCTAAAGTCATTTTAAAAATGAAACGCCGCCTGCATATTTTATAATGCGGCGGCGTTTTTTTTTTGTAATTATTGCTGTCCGTTAAAATGCATACCCTAAAGTAAGGAAAGCATTGTTATTTGTCTTTTTAAGAGCTGCTGATGGGCTGGCAGCGCCTACCTCATAAGGGTAAACTGTTTGGTTGCCGCTTAAATGTGCATAAGTAGCATCTACATAATAACTGCCAAACCTTACCCCAATACCGCCGGTTACGGTTTTAATATCGCTGCCATTTTGTTTAAGCGGGCTACCTTGTATGCTATACCCGCCACGCAGGTAAAACATGCTGTTTAAACGGGCTTCGGCTCCCACGCGCGCGTTTACGGTTGAGCGGTAAAGCGCTTTAATATTACCGTTGTCAAAGTCGGCGGTATAGCTGTCGTTACTGCTGATGTGGGTGGTGGTATAATCAATGTAGTCTATATCGCCGGAAATAAAACCGTATTTACCAATAAATATGGCAGCGCCACCGGTAAATTTAAATGGCGTACGCATGTTGTAGGATAAAGAATAATCCTGCGGACCATTACTAAAGCTGCTTCCGTTATTGAATTTGGTTGAAAGGCTTTCATCGTAGGAGTCGTCGATAGTATAAAACGTTGGCGAGGTAACTGTAACACCCAGGCGCAGGGCATTAACCGGTTTGTAAATTAAGCCCAGCTTAACATTACCGCCAGACCCCTTGGTGATCTGGTCCTGCACAAATCCCGAATTAAAGCCTACATCGGTGCCTATATTATTAACAAGTATGTTTGCATTGCCTGTTTCGTTAAATATACTGTATGAGTTGTACCTTATATCTGATAATGATACGCCTAAACCTATGTATAGCTTATTGCTGTAATTAGCCCCAAAAGCAAGGTTTACTTCTGATTGCCCGCCCGAGCGTATAGTATTGCTTAATTGGTCTACCGTGCCAAATGCATTTCTGCGATATTCAGATCCGCCTCCTGTAGTACTATAGCTATCAATCAGGTTTTGCTGATAAGCCCAATCATCAAGTCCGCCCTCATTTACCTGGCCGTTTGCATTGGCAATATCGGCATAATAATTACCTATCGAGTTCGATGCGTTTTTACCTCCGTAAGTTATGTTTTCGTAAAAGTTATTGGTGCGGCTATAGGCAGCGCCATAATTAATGCTTACCCATCCTTTTGTTTTATCGCGCCCCTTTGGTGTATTTAACCGCTGGTAAATTGCTACCGAAGCATTGCTAAAATTAATGTTGTTCTTGCTGTCGGTACCAAACTGGCCAAGATACGTTGAATTTACCTTTGAGCCATTATACTCGGGCGTTATGCTTACCTCCGAGTGTGTAAAAAATCCGAGGCCTGCAGGGTTGCCGCTTATCGAGCTCRGGTCGCCACCCACAGCTGTTCCTGCATTGCCTATTCCCTTAATGCGCGATGTAGATCCGGTTTGAAAGGTGCTGAAACGAATGGCATCCTGCGAATACTGCGCAAAACTATCTTCAGTAAATGCTACTATAGCAATTACACTTAGTAAATATTTAATTTTCATAGATATAAGCTGATAAAATTTATGGTCTAACTGGTCTGCCGCCGCCACCGCCGCCGCTACTGCTTCCGCCGCTGCTTCTTGAGCCGCTGCCCGAGTTTGATGGAGATGATGGAGTAGGTTGTGAACGATCAATACTTTGCGTTGCGGGCCTGGTATCCTGTTGCCTTACCGGGCGCGAATCGCGGGAGTAACTGTTATTACCGTTATTTGAATTACCGCGGGTTATGCCATCAGTAGTGCGGTTTGCCCGGCCACCCGGTATATAACCTATGCCTGTTCTTGAACTTGAATTTGACGCCGGACCGCCAATACGTGTACCACGACCATAAGCACTTACCGAACCACGACCGCTTAAAGGGCTACCCGTACCGCGCACAGGACGCGGCGTACCCGATGATACATAGGCCGGGTACCCGTACCCGCCGCCATAAAAGGCGCCGCCGTATAAACCACCATAGCCACCATACCCATATCCTAATCCCCAGCCGCCATAGCCGTATCCGGAGCCAAAACCTAAGCCCCAGCCGCCATAACCATATCCTAAACCCCAGCCACCGTAGCCGCCGCCATAAGCGTATGGAGAGTAGCCATAGCCATATGGGCCGTAATTAAAGCCTAAGCTAAAGCCGCCGTTGTAATATGGATTGCTGTAACCGTAATATAAATTATCGTAATAACTAAATGGAGAGTAATAACTGAAACGGTTTATGCGCGATGCATAATCATCATAGTAAAAGTAATCATCGCTATCTTCTTCCTGTTGCTGATTATCGGCATCATTCTGATTGTAAACAGGCTGAGTGGCGTAAATAGGCTCATCACCGGCTTTGGCATTTGAAAAATAAACGTCGTCGGTATTGGCGGTGGTAGCCAGTTTTTGGGTAGAGCAGGAACTCAGTGCAAAGGCACTGAAGAAAAAAATTCCTATTGCAATGTTCCGTTTCATATTCAGGTTTGTAAAAGTTCGGGTTCGAATAAGTTTTAAATTTATAAATTTGAGCGCAATATACAATAATTGCAAAGTCAAATTCTATTCAATCAATATGAGCAAAGGTGTTATTAGTAAAGACGAAGATTATTCGCAATGGTTTAACGACTTAGTAATTAAATCTGACATGGCCGAATATTCGCCGGTTAGGGGCTGTATGATCATTAAACCCTATGGTTATTCTATATGGGAAAAGATCCAGGCTGTGCTTGACGGAATGTTTAAAGATACGGGGCATAGCAATGCCTATTTCCCGCTGTTGATACCCAAATCATTTTTTAGTAAAGAAGCCAGCCATGTTGAGGGTTTTGCCAAGGAATGCGCTGTTGTAACACACTATCGCCTTAAAAATGATGGTGATGGAAATATTATAGTTGATGAGGATGCCAAACTGGAAGAAGAGCTTATCATCCGCCCAACATCCGAAACCATTATCTGGAACACCTACAAAGGCTGGATTCAATCATACCGCGATCTTCCTATCCTGGTTAACCAATGGGCCAACGTAATGCGCTGGGAAATGCGTACCCGTTTGTTTTTACGCACCAGCGAGTTTTTATGGCAGGAAGGCCACACTGCCCATGCCACAGCAGAAGAAGCCATAGCCGAAACCGAGCAGATGCTTAACGTTTATGCCGATTTTGCCGAAAAYTGGATGGCCCTGCCTGTAGTAAAAGGCCGCAAAACCCCTAATGAGCGTTTTGCCGGTGCTTTGGACACTTATTGCATTGAGGCATTAATGCAGGATGGTAAAGCCCTGCAGGCCGGTACATCGCACTTTTTGGGGCAAAATTTTGCCAAGGCGTTTGATGTGAAATTTACCAATAAAGAAAATAAAATTGAACATGTTTGGGCAACCTCATGGGGCGTATCTACCCGTTTAATAGGAGCGCTGATTATGGCTCACAGCGATGATGCTGGCCTGGTACTGCCACCAAAACTGGCCCCTATACAAGTTGTAGTTGTGCCTATTTACAAGCATCAGGAAGAATTGGATAATATATCTGCCTATGTAGATACTTTAAAAAAGGAACTGAAGGTCAAAGGTATTTCTGTGAAATTTGATAATCGCGATACCCACCGCCCCGGAGCGAAATTTGCCGAGTACGAATTAAAAGGCGTTCCATTGCGCGTTGCAATTGGCAGCCGCGATATGACAAACGGAACGGTGGAACTGGCCCGCCGTGATACAAAAACCAAAGAGACTGTTAACCAGGAAGGTTTGCCCCTGTATATTGAAGCTTTATTAGAAGAAATTCAAAACAACATTTACAAAAAAGCTTTCGATTTCCGTGCAGGAAACACCACCGAGGTTGATACCTACGAGGAGTTTAAACGCTTGCTGGATGAGCAGCCAGGTTTCCTGAGCGCCCACTGGGATGGCACAGCCGAAACCGAACAAAAGATAAAAGAGGAAACTAAAGCGACAATCCGTTGCATACCTTTGGACAACAAACAGGAAGCAGGGAAATGCATTTTGACGGGCAAGCCGTCGACGCAGAGGGTGTTATTTGCACGGGCGTATTAGCCCCCCAGCCCCCTGAAGGGGGAGCTTTTGATTTGCGGCTTTATGAGTAATCAAAAGTAAATTGGCTTAAATTTATAATCCTTCCCTAAAGGATAATGTTAACAGGCCTCTTTTTAGGGAAAGAGGCACATCCAAAAATTCCCCCTTTAGGGGGTTAGGGGGCATGAAATTCGCAACTAAAGCTATACACGCAGGGCAGGAGCCCGATCCAACTACAGGCGCTATCATGACGCCGATATACCAGACATCCACCTACTGGCAAAAATCGCCGGGTGATAATAAGGGCTATGAGTACTCGCGTGGCACTAATCCTACCCGCAAAGCGCTTGAGGATTGTTTGGCCGCATTGGAGAATGCCAAATTTGGTTTGGCTTTTTCAAGTGGAATGGGTGCGACCGATGCCGTGATGAAATTGTTATCGCCAGGCGACGAGGTGATTACCGGTAATGACTTGTATGGTGGTTCGTACCGCATTTTTACAAAGATTTACGCTAACTATGGCATCAAGTTTCATTTTCTTGATCTGTCTGACCCCGAGATTGTTGCTGAGTATACCAACTCATATACCAAACTGGTTTGGATAGAAACGCCTACAAACCCAACCATGCAGATTGTGGATATTGAGGCCATAGGCAAAATAACCAAAGAGAAAAATTTGCTTTTTGTGGTGGATAATACCTTTGCTTCGCCATACCTGCAAAATCCTATCGATTTGGGTGCCAACCTGGTAATGCACTCTGTAACCAAGTACATCGGTGGGCATAGCGACGTTGTAATGGGCGCCCTGATGATGAACGATGAGGAACTGTATAAAAGGCTCTGGTTTATTTACAATGCCTGCGGTGCAACGCCTGGCCCTATGGACAGCTTCCTGGTGCTGCGCGGCATAAAAACCCTGCACCTGCGTATGAAGGCCCATTGCGAAAATGGCCGCCAGATAGCCGAATTCCTGAAAACACACCCCAAAGTAGAAAAGATTTACTGGCCAGGCTTTACAGATCATCCAAATCACGAAGTTGCCAAAAAGCAGATGCGCGATTTTGGCGGTATGATATCTATCGTGTTAAAAGGCGCTGATTTGCAGGAAACTTTCCGCATAGCATCATCATTTAAAGTATTTGCTTTAGCTGAGTCATTAGGTGGTGTGGAATCCCTGATCAACCACCCTGTAAGCATGACCCACGGATCTATCCCCAAAGCCGAACGTGAAAAAGCCGGCGTGGTTGATAACCTGTTGCGTTTAAGCGTAGGGGTAGAGGATATAGAGGATCTGTTGGAAGATTTGAAACAAGCACTGAGCCCCCCGACCCCCTAAAGGGGGAGGACATAAGCATATATGTCAATCCAGCATACTAATCAAAAGCTCCCCCTTCAGGGGGCGGGGGGGGCTGCACTCCAATCCTTTCTCGACGCTAAAGTTGCCCAATACAACCGTCCGGAGTTTATTGAGAATGATCCTATAGTTATCCCACACTCATTCAGCAAGAAGCAGGATATCGAGATCATGGGTTTTTGGGCTGCTACCCTGGCCTGGGGGCAGCGGGTTATCATCATCAAAAAATGCAGGGAACTCATCACCCTGATGGATGGTGCTCCCTATGATTTCATTATCAACCACGAAGAACCCGATCTTAAAAAGCTCCTTAGCTTTAAGCACCGTACTTTTAATGATATCGATACGCTGTACTTCATTAGCTTTTTCAGATATCATTTTGAACGGTTCGACTCGTTGGAAGATGCCTTTATTCCCAAGCCCCCTAACCCCCTGAAGGGGGAACAACAGGAGGTAAATCAAAAAGCTCCCCTTTTAGGGGGCTGTGGGGCCGAAGATCATCTAAATTACTTTCGTTCGTATTTTTTCTCTCTGCCAGATTACCCGCATCGTACAAAAAAACACGTGTCCTCGCCCTCACAAAAATCAACCTGTAAAAGACTCAATATGTTTTTACGCTGGATGGTTCGCAAGGACGATAATGGTGTAGATTTCGGCATCTGGAACCGCATCAAACCTGCAGACCTGATTTGCCCTCTTGATCTGCATGTGGACCGGGTGTCCCGCAAACTCCTCCTCATCACCCGCAAACAAACCGATTGGCAAACCGCCGTTGAACTAACCGAAAGGCTAAAACAATTTGATCCGCTTGATCCCGTAAAGTATGATTTTGCATTGTTTGGATTGGGGATTGAGGAACGCTGGGGCGTGCAGTTTTAGGGTTTGATTTTCATTATACTGAAGTCATCCTGAACTCTGTTTCAGGATCTGATAGGACAGGGTAACCA
>NZ_JBFUKF010000034.1:0-25567 GCF_056400985.1 Mucilaginibacter sp. P4_G9
GTTATGCAGTTTTTGTGTTCAAATATTACTTTTTGTTTTACTGTATCATAAATTTGTTCAACCCTAATAGTAAAAATAGAAACCCAAACTTTTTCACTTCCATAGTATTGAACGGCCTTCACCCCCGCTAAATTTATAATTACGGCTCATACGCTAAAAATACAAAATCCCGGATGAAACTTACATTCGGGATTTGCATATTTAATACCTTGCATGCGGGCCACAAGGCTGGAGCCTTGCGGCAGCGATCAAAGCCCTTGCGGTAGCTGGGGGAAGAGTTAATTAATTCTTTTAGCTGTCTCCATTTGCCAGTTAGTATATTCAAATTCAACTCCGGCTTGGCCTTGAATGGTTGGAATGGCAACAAATGTTACAGGAAAGACAAACGTTTCATAATCAAATACCGAAATCCATTCATCATCATGCCATACGGCCATGGATTCGAGCGCCTGTTCAACAGAATTATATTCTGCACTACCGTACATGTCAGATCCTTTTATAATTAAAGTTATAGTTGGTTGAACCATTTCATCTGTCACATTTTTTGTACTGATTATTGGTCTTTGCCAGGTCTCGTCCTGTCCCAGAACCGTTTCTTCGGCCAATGCCCATTCCCATATCGGATATTCTAAGACATCATCCAACGTTATGTCATCTAAAGATTTTGCTTTTCCAGTTGTGTAGCTCATTCCGTTTTGTTTACAATTTCCAATATACTAATTCTACGATCATTAATGCAAATCTTTGCGAGTCGCCTGAGAATAGAGTTAAATGTCTGTGAAGAGAGAGCCGAAAAGTCAGCCACCACACTGCCCCAACATACAAGACTTGCGCCAAGGGGGGCCACGTATTTATCTTTTTTAAGCCCCACTTAGCGCAAGTCTTGTGTGCCGGAAATGCCCCCTGTCTTGTCCTAAAATAGGGTGAAGAGCACATTTACTCAATCCTATTCAATATTGTCTATACGTTGGGATAGTATAGCTAAATGTTCGTCATGTGTTGTCAAATGGGTATCATGGGCATTGATGTGGGTATCATGGGCACACAAGTGAGTATCCACCGAAATAAGGCTTTGTTGAATGGCCTGAATGGTTTCGATATTGTTCGTAAGAACGTTTAAGGTGGCTTGTTGATTGGCTAAAATAGTATTTAACAGCACTCCATAATTAACCAGCACATCATTGGACCTTTCCAAGTACGAAATGATATTGTTAACCTTTTCCGTATCGCTACCAAGACTTTTAATATTGTCTATCATAGTCTGGTATTGTGAAAGAAAGTCAAGATTGATCATGTTTGAGCTTTTGTCCTCATTTGGTATTTGTAGTAATTCAGCGAAATGATCTTCAAACTCTTGGGGCTTATAAACCGTTGTTAGAATGCCTAATTTATTATATACAGCCTTTGTTTTATAAATAGTCCGTTCATCATTTGTAATGTAGTAGTCACATAATGACGCAAACGCAGCGTGAAATCCATCATCAATTGTATTGCGCATTGTGTCGTTGTTCTTTTCAGTTACCTTAATCTTGTCCTGCCGATAGCCATGCATATCAAGCGTGAGATAATTATTCGTTATATCTGCAAACCATTGAGGACCGTGATCGCTTTTCATCCCAGAAGGGTTCATTATTGGTGCAAATTCTTTAAATAAGCTTGCGTGAATATCTTCAATAGACTTAAAGGGTTCCTTTGTAATGAACTGATTTGGCTTAATACTTAATCTGCCTTGAAAATCGTCCCGGAATGACTTATATGCATCTGTTTCAGTAAGTTTTCTATAACGTTGCCAACCTCGATTGATCAGGTCTGCCAAGGTTGACTCTTTTGTTATCCCTGGTAGAATGTTATTAACAAAAGCGGCTGACTCTGACTCGGATAGAGCTTCCAAGATCCCCACCGGCAGCGGTGAGTTTAGACAACCGATCAACGCATCATAGGCATCAGTTCCTTGTTGAACGTGACTTTTCAAAACTCCACAAAGATCGTCGGTATCAAATATTTCTCTTTCGTTAAGTCTTTCTTCGTAAAGATCAATTGGTGACCGTTCACTTATTGTGACTTCGCCCAATTCTATATAAGCACAATTACCATCTGTTAAGTCATAGATATAGTCGAGGTCAGAATATATTAATTCTTTGCGTTTCTCGCTTCCATCGTCGCCAACAATTAAATCGCTGATATGAGAAGTAGAGTATATAACAGAAAAGGTATCCTTTAACTCTTTCAATAAGCAAAGTTTACGGTTTGCCCCCGTTTTCAAGGATGGAATTACGTTTAAATCAATGTATAGCTTTATCATCTTTTCAGTTAAGGCTTCAGCAAGGCGGTCAGCCAGGATTTCTAAATCAGTTCTCGTACTATTTAGCGCTACTTTATCTGCAAGTGCGGGACTATATTGCTTTAAGGCATACTTGCATCCTATCCGTAAATAGCTAAAGTCCTGATTGATTATATTAACCCCATATTGACTTCTTCACACTCTCGCTTACTACATCGACTAATATATCTTTTAATCCCGAAGCGATCTCTTTTCCAGCTTTTGCTGCATAATTTTTAAATTTCACGATTGCTAATGAACTTTTTGGGCCGCCCTCTATAAGATTACCGACACTTACTTTAAGGTCACCCTTGTCTACATCGTTCAGGTTTTCAGAAAACTGAATAAGTTCAAAAGCAGCTTCCTGCGCTGTAGAAGTCCATGGATAAGGTTTGCCACATGAGTCACAAAACGATGGTGGGCGGTATGGCGTTAAGTCTATTCCAACTCCATCATATTTTCCTTTTATCGAAGCTGCACAAGAAGGACATGATGTTATCGATTTAGCGCCACATTTATCACAAAATGTTTTGTTAAACTGCGGATATTTATCGAAAAATGAATTAATTGGATGGCCATTCAGGCAAACCTGTGCAATACTATACATCTGTGATTCGGTTTAAATTATGGAACGAAGATAAAGTAAAATTTTATTATTCTCCAATCTGTGAGCCGCCTGCGGATTGAGCGAGGGTCTGTGAAGAGACAGCCGCAAAGCAGCGGCTTCACGGATTGCTCACAATGGCTTGAAGACATCCTGCCTTTTCGGCCAAAAGTCCCCCTTTGCGCAAGCCTTGTATGCTGGGGCAGTGTGGCAGCTGACAAAAGTTCTGTACAGATCCGCTCTGCAAAGCCTGCGATTGCTTCGTACCTCCAATGACATGGGACATATAAGCACAATAGATACAAACTGATAATCAACCACTTGCAATAACGCCGTTATAAGACACGAAGCAATACCGGCTGAATATATAAATTTATCTACCATTCTTCCCGCCACTCTTCCGTTACATCTCCATCATAAAATAAGCCTGCTGCTTCGGCTGCTTTTTGAATGTATTCGGCCAGGTCTTCGCGCTCCATGGTGTCAATAAAGTAGTCAAGGTCTATATTAAGTTTGTCAAATGCTTTTACCACCGCTTCAATGGCTTTCCAAATGGCGTGTTCGTTTGTGGCTTTTTGTAATGCATCCAGGTAGTTATCTATCAGCTTATCGCTTTCAATAATAATCTCCTCGGTAAAAAACGCACTGCCGTCATCCATTTGTTCTTTCCAGTTTATTGTAGGTCGTGGTATTTGTATCGGCTCCATAAGGCTTAAATTATATTTCTAATATACAGTGATTACCAATACTTATGCAAAATAAAATCGGGGGCAGCAAATAAAGTGGGGAATTTTTTGCCGGGATAACACAAAGTGCAGCCGGGGGAGTTATTTTATCGGGCAAACGATTTATAAATGCCCCTATAAACAGCACATATTTTTAATTATCTTTACTTAAAATCCTTCTGCTGCCTAAATTAGGGTTACGTTTTAAATACATTTAATAGCTATGAAAATCAAAAATAAACTACTGTTTGGATTTGGCCTGTTATTCTTCGTAGTGCTTATTTTTGGCCTTGTTTCTATATATTACATCAAGGTGATATCAGAAACCTCCAGCATTACTTTGAAGGATAACTATGCAACATTAAAATTCACCCGGCAAATGCGCGCCGTTTTAGATGAAAATGATTTGCCCCTACCCCCGCAGGCAGCTAAAACTTTTGATGAGGTGTTAAAAAAACAGGAAAACAATATCACCGAACCTGGTGAAAGCGCGGCAACAGGCAACCTGCGCAAAGCCTTCGGCTTACTTACCGACTCTTCGCTGGCTTTAAATCAAAAACAACAGGCCGAGCGGGATGCGCGCTTACAGCTGAAAAACATAGAAGGCTTAAATATGCATGCCATTGAGCTTAAAAATAATTATACCCATTCAACTGTAGATAAGTCGGCCTTTTTTCTGGGGAGCATGGTATTTATCACCTTTTTAATTCTTTTTATTTTAATTGTCAATTTTCCGGGCTTTATACTTAATCCGCTGCAGCAACTGGAAAACGGCCTGCTGCAGGTGAGCCAAAAAAGATATAATACCAGGCTGTTTTTTAAAACAAGCGATGAGTTTACGAGTTTAGCCGAGGAATTTAATACCATGGTGACCAACCTTAGCGAACTGGAAAATGCCAACCTTTCGCAATTAATAGCGGCCGAATTGCGGATAAAGTTACTGATAGAAGAAATGCCCGGGGCGGTAATAGGGCTTAATGAAAAACAGGAAATATTGTTTATTAACCAGGTGGCGAAAAATATATTAAACCTGGGCAACAAGTCGGTTACCGGCCAATCTGTGGCCGAGTTATCAAAAAGCAACAAATTGCTTAAATTGATACTGGAGAATAGGGATACCGAAAACCCTTTTAAAGCCAACCTGTTCGATAAAGCCTCGCATTTTCAACAAAAAACACTTGAAATTGTGGTACCCAATTTAAACCCCGACATGGATGGCCTGGCGATTGCAGGTTACTCTGCCGGCACTATTTTGGTTTTTAAAGAGGTAAAGGCTTAGTGTTGTGTTACGATTGAATTGACGTTAGGCTTTAGTTGAAAGCCTTAAGTTCGAAGTCAAATTATCACAATCAACTGACAATCAGTTCTATGTCATTGCGAGGAACGAAGCAATCGCATACTATACAGAGCGGACCTGCACAGTTCGCGATTGCCGCGCTGCGCTCGCAATGACATCCAACCCTTAGCGCAAGGTGTGTATTAGCTTTTGGCTTTGTGCATTATGCTTTTAGCTTTTATTTAATAACCCTCCTACAACTAAAAGTAATGTTAACCCTATGACCGCCTACGAAGAAAAAGCTTATTTACTATTAAACGACTGGCAGCAAAAGATGCAAAAGAAACCATCTTTTACCAACCGGATAGCGAAGGGTATACAGAATAGGATCAACAATTTTATACCCGAAAAGGTTCACAAGGTAATAACAGTAACTATCGAAAAAATGGTTAAGGCAGTGCTTTTCGGGGCTAAATACACAACCACCCAAAAGCTTGCTACCGATGCTTCCCTTCGGTTAAGAGAAAGTTATATAAAACGGCAAATAAACTTTTATCAAAAAACTGCCACTGTTGAAGGGGCCGTTACAGGCGCAGGAGGCATACTAATGGGATTTGCTGAGTTCCCTATCCTTATTGGTATTAAAATGAAATTGCTTTTTAATATTGCGGCTTTATATGGTTTTGATGTAATGGATTATAAAGAAAGGCTATATATACTTTACATTTTCCAGCTTACCTATTCCAGTCAGCAACGGCGAAACGAGATTTACCATTTATTACAAAACTGGGAAGGCTACAGCGTTCTGCTGCCTGCCCACGCTGATGAGTTTGACTGGCGCACTTTTCAGCAGGAATACCGCGACTATATCGACCTTGCAAAAATGGCCCAGCTAATACCCTTAATTGGAGCTGCTGTAGGCGCCATTGCCAACTACCAGCTAATAGCCCAATTAGGCGAAACCGCCATGAACTGCTATAGAATGCGCATGCTGAAACCGGGGAAAATAGAGAATTAGGGGGCTTGTTTCCACACGTCATTGAGTACCACCAGGGTAATCCTGTAAAAAAGGAGATGACGTGTTTACTTATGCGAGTAATTGGCCTGTCACCCTGAGTAATCTTTATTTGGTTCCAAATAATCGCATTGAAAATGACATTTTTTCAATACTGATAATCAGCAAGTTATAGACTTGTCATTGGCAGCCTGTCGAAGGGTCGCGCGCAGAGGCCTTCACCCACTATGCTTCGACAGGCTCAGCATGACAGCCTTTTTTAACAATCATTCTACCTCTCACAACGAGAAGTACCTTCAAATTCATATTGATAATCAACTACTTACAAAAGCATTACCTATTTCGTAGTAATCGTACCCATTTTGGCATATTCCACATCATTGGGTTCCCAAAGTTCAATCTTATTGCCTTCCGGATCCATTAGATGGACAAAATTACCATAACTCACTCTTTCTACCGAATCTGTAGGTAAGATCCCGGAGGCTTTCAGTTTGATGAGCAACGCGTCCAGCTGTTCAACCCGGTAATTGATCATGAATTGCTTTTCTGATGGCTGGAAATACTTGGTCGTTTCTTTAAATGGCGCCCATAGCGTAAAGCCTTTTTTCGTACTGTCAATACCCTGGTGCCATTCGAAGTTGGTGCCACTTCCCACCATACGCATACCCAGGTTTTTTTCATACCAGGCTTTTAGTACCGCCGGGTTTTTGGCCTTAAAGAAGATTCCGCCGAGCCCTGTTACACGCGGACCGGCAATAGGTTGACGGGTTAATTGACTGAAGCCGTAGCCCAACAAAAAAGCAACCGACAATAAAGCGACGAGTGTGATTTTTTTCATCAGTAATAATTTTATTATTAAAGATAGTTAAATAATGTGCCGTTTAGCGCAAGTTATGTGTACCGGAAATGCGGGTAGATAGCTTGTGATTTTAAAAATCTTTTTCATCCCCCCTACAGCTTCAACTCCCCCCACCCCTGCCGGTACGCCCGGCGGATGTACTGGTTGGCGGGTTCAAAGTTGGTAACCTTCATATTTTCGCCGTCCCAGGTTAAGCCGGTGTAGCGGCCGCTGAATTTGTAGCCTTCCATGTTGCCGTAAACGGGGTCGTTGCGTTTTATTTTTTCGCGCAGGTTAAAGGTGCGTAGCAGCAGGTTGCCCATCAGTACAGTCTCGGTAAGCGGCCCGGCGTAACCCACAAATGGCGAGTCGACCTCCATTTTGCCGTAACCGGCTATGCTGGCATCAATCCATTGCCACCAGTGGCCATCCATACCGCCGGGTACCCGCGCGTATTTCTCGGGAACATGTACATCCTTATTCAAAGCAAGCGGCAATAACCGGGGGTGGCTCCCTCCCCATCCGCATGAAACCTTGCCTTTGGTGCCTATAAACAGCGTACAACCCTCAAAATCATTTTCACCGGGCACATCGCCAAGGGCTTCGTTCATATTTAAAGCAGGGTCAAGCTCTGCAAGGCGTTCGGGTGTAATGCCGCCGTCCATCCAATACAAATCGAGGTCCTTACCGCTTTGCTGTTTAAATTTAAATTTGATGGAGCTTGATACAGGGCCGCTTTCGGGGTAAATACCTTCCTTAAAAATGCCCTGGTAAACCGTGCTGGCACTACCCGATACTTCGGTTGGGTAACCCAGGCCCAGCAGCTTAAACGGCGGCCCCATAATGTGGCAGCCCATATCACCCAGTGCGCCGGTGCCAAACTCCCACCAGCCCCGCCAGTTAAAGGGCACCAGGTTATCAATATAATTGGTTTGTTTGGCGGTACCCAGCCACAGGTCCCACTTCAGCTCTTTAGGTACGGGCGGACTTGCCTTTGGCCAGGCTATGCCCTGCGGCCACACGGGGCGGTCTGTCCAGCAGTATACTTTTTCAATGTCACCAATCAGGCCGGCTTCAAACCATTCGCGCATGGCACGCATGCCATCGCATGATGCACCCTGGTCGCCCATTTGGGTAACCACCTGGTATTTTTCTGATGCCTGGGTTAATATCCGGGCTTCGTAAATATCGTGTGTTAAGGGCTTTTGAAGATATAGGTGTTTTTTAAGCTGCATGGCGCTTAAGCCTACCGGCGCGTGGTTATGATCGGGTATGGCTACGGTAACGGCATCAAAGTTTTTGTGCTGTTTATCAAACAGTTCGCGCCAGTCGTGGTAATAAGGCGCCTTCGGGAATTCCTTGCGGCGCGGGGCTGCCTGCCGGTCGTCAACATCGCACAAAAAAGCAATAACGGCATTCTTTTTAGGGGTACCTGCCAGGTGGCGAATATCATTTTCACCCTCGCCGCCGCAGCCTATGGCTGCAATGTACAGCTTGTCGCTTGGTGCGGTGTAGCCTTTGCCGCCCAGCACAAAACGGGGTACAATATAAAATCCTGCAGTGGCTATGGCCGCTTTTTTTATAAAATCGGCCCGGCTTATGCCGTTGGTACCGGTTGTTTCCTCAGCTTTTTCCATAAGTTATTTACGCAGCGGTTTAACAGATACCTCCTTAAAAAAAACTACATCATCATCGCCATGGTTTTGTATGCCGATATAACCTTCATTAGGGCGGACGCCGCGATAGGGCTCAAAATCAAATTTGCGTGCCGGCGTTGGGTCGCCCTCTTTATAATCAGTCACTTTTTGGCCGTTCACGTATACAATAGTGCGCGGGCCGTCCAATGTTATCTCCATGGTGTTCCATTGCGGCCCCGGTTTGCCCGGCTTGGCCAATGGTTTGGTTAACGAGTACAAAGCGCCGGTAATGTGGTAATCATCCTCCTTTGATGTTTCGGGGTGATTGTCTATTTGTACCTCGTAGCCATAAAATACCGGCATCCACTCCTCMCTCGGTTCCAGCGGAATGCGGATAAAAACCCCGGCATTACTGTTAAACTTTTGCATTTTGTAAACCACCCGGATGGTGCAATTACTGAACTTTTGTTTGGTATAGTATAACAAGCCCATCCCTCCATGACTGCCGGTTACGCCATCCTTTACATACCGGCTGCCCTTGCCTACCTGTTTCCAGCCGTTAAGGTCTTTACCGTTAAAAAGTTGTCGCCAGCCATCCTTGCTTTGCGCATAGGTATTGCTTGTGGTAAATAAAAAAAATACAGATAAACATGCCGCCAGGCATTGTTGCAGGTGCTTTTTGATCATGGCAGATGGGAATAGATGGTTTATAATTGGTAATACTAATTTAGAAATATTTATTTGATAACAAACGGCTTTATCAGCTAACGGCAATACAGGGGATAATAGAAACGGGCGATTAAGAAATATGTTTGCTAACCGATTTTTCTCCGGCCTCAGCCGATACAAATAAAAAAGGCCGAAAAACTCTCGCAGTTTGTCGGCCTCTACATCTACCTATGAAAAACAATCCTTTTGAGAAGGATATTAAGTTAAATTCAAATGCAGTGCCAACTATTAAATACTGGTTAAAACGCATAAAACGGCACTTAATATTAATTTAATTATTGGTTTGTGGAAATAATTCCACTTTAATCGTGTAATAATGACTCAGGTTGCAATTGGCAGACCGTTTGACGGCGAACGACCTGATAATAAGCAATTTTGCGGGATTGACTTTATATTAGCGATAAGCCTGCACTCGCAAACCGCAGGCTTCAATTTAATAGCCTCTAAAACACGTCCTTCGTCGGCACAATTAAGCTCCTCGTCTATTCTATTTAACACAAGGCTTAAATGCGGTTACCTTAGCTTATATGTTCAACCGCATAAAACCGGCACTTGTTATCGAGGTATGTATTCACCTATTATTTTGGGCACTTATTATCGGTACACCTATCATTTCCCGACCAGATATGCGTGGGATGCCGCAGCATTTGTTCTCGCCGGCACGTATCATCACCTTTAACCTGGTACTGGCAGCCGAGTTTTACCTCAATGCTTTTTTATTGATCCCCAGGTTGTTAAAAAAGAATGCCTGGCTGTACTTTTTATCATTATTAGCGTCATTTGTGGTATTTAATGTATTGCTTTTATACATGCGACCACATTTCCCGATGCACGAGTTCAGGGGATTGGCCGGTCATATATCGCCGCCAAGGCCTAACTTTATCCTGTTCCCGTTATTATCCGTTACCGCGGGCAGCTTTGCCTACCATTACCTGGCCGATCAGTTTAAGGCAATGGACAAAAAGAAGGATATCACCAATGCCTCGCTCCTGTCCGAACTTGCTTTTTTGCGGTCGCAGATCAGTCCGCACTTTATATTTAATGTAATAAACAGCGCAGTTGCGCTTTCACGTTTAAATCCTTCGGCAGTTGAGCCTACGCTGATACAATTATCCAAATTATTACGTTACATGCTGTATGTTACTGATGCCGAAATGGTAACGGTACAAAAAAAAGAGGATTACCTGCGCAGTTATATCGAACTGCAGCAGCTGCGCTTTGGCGACCAGGTGAAAATATATTTCCATTCGGAGATAAAAGCGCCTGATAAAACCATTGAGCCTATGCTGCTGATCCCTTTTGTGGAGAACGCTTTTAAACACGGAACCGGCGACATAGCCAACCCCGATATAGCGGTAACCCTTATAGCCGATGAACAAACCCTGCGGTTTAGCGTGCAAAACGTTTACAATGTTACAGAAGAGCAAAAAGATAATGACAGCGGCATTGGCTTAACCAATGTTAAAAGGCGGCTTGAGCTGCTTTACCCCGATAAACATAATTTATATATCAATAAAAACGAGCAAACCTATATTGTTATGCTGCAACTTGAACTTAAATGATGCGATGCCTTATTATTGATGATGAGCCCCTGGCGCTCGATTTGCTGGAGGACAATTTAAAACATGTGCATAGGATACAGGTGGCTGGCCGCTGCCGTAACGCAGGCGAGGCCATCCTTGCCATGCAAAAAGAGCATATCGACCTGATTTTCTGCGATATATACATGCCTGGCATCAATGGTTTACAGCTTGTCAAGAGTCTTACCAACCGCCCTATGGTGATATTTGTAACCGCCTATGAAAAATTTGCCCTTGAGGGCTTCGAGCTGGATGTAATTGATTACCTGGTGAAACCCGTACCGCTGGACAGATTTTTAAAAGCCTGCCACAAAGCAATTGATCTGTTTGAGCTTCGCCGAAGCTACCTGCCACAGCCTGTAGTTAAAAACTATTTCTTTTTGCATGCCGACTACAACCTCATTAAAATAAGCTTCGACCATGTGGAGTATATTGAGGGATTGAAAGATTATGTTAAGATCCATTTTACCAACCAGCAAAAGCCGGTATTATCGCGCATCAGCCTCAAAGCGGTTGAACTGCAGCTACCTGCCGATCAGTTTTTCCGCGTACACAAATCATTCCTGGTAAACCTGCAGCATGTATCCCAGCTGCGCAGGGCCCGTATCAAGCTCATTAATACCGAAGTACCCTTAAGCGATAGCTACCGCGATGTAATTAACCGGATGATTGGGAAGGTTTAATTGATGGTGAGTTGTGAATAGTGAATGGTTTGTCTATTTAAGAAAATAAACTATTCATCACTCGCCACTCACTATTCACAACTCACCACACTACACAATCCCCCTCTTTATCTACACAAGCCCTGCCAATGTCGCTTTTATTTTAGGGCATTAAAAATAGGGTGCAATTTCGGCACAAAGAAAATACACCCCTGATGAAGAGATTTTCCTTATTGTTATTTATTAGTATCGGTTTAGATCATTCGGCCGTACAGGCGCAGCAAACGCAAAAAAAATTGAAAGACATCATTGTTAACCATTTTTTTGCCTGCCCGCTCGATCAGCTGTTTGATACCCTGGCCATGAACTACCAGGTACGTATTGTGTTTGACCGCGAACCACTGAACGCCATGGATGTGGTGGAGCATTTTTTTGAAGAGCCGCTTAAAGATGTAATAAAACAGGTTTGTAAAGAAAATGACCTGAAATACTGGATAGAATCTAACGGCACCATTTACATCCTCCAGAATACCGACGACCTGGCAAGGCTTAAAAAACTTAACCAGCTATCATTGCAAGCTGCCAACGCCAAAATAAAACGCCATAAGCGCGATGATGATGAAGACGAGCCCAAATTGGTACCCCAGCACTTTATGGTGAGCATTAACGGGCGGGTGATTGACCAGTTAACCGGCGAGTCGCTCCCTTCTGCCACCGTTCGGGTCCGCAACACCGATCTGAATACCATGACTAATGCCGAAGGTTATTTTACCTTTCTCAGGGTGCCATCCGATACCTGCATTGTTGAGGTATCATATGCCGGTTATCAAACAGATTTTTTCAGGCTCAGCAGCGAAAAGATCAATTCAACCCTTATCTGCGGCATGTACTCATCATTAAACACCTTAAATGAAGTTAGCATCACCGGTAAAAAAAGCGGGGTAATGAATACCGATAGCAGGCAGGTGGGTGTATTACAGCTTTCGCCGGCCAACCTGGATAAACTACCAACCATGGGCGATAAAGACATCCTTCGGGCATTTCAGCTGATGCCGGGGGTAAGTGGCACCAATGAATCATCTTCGGGAGCTTATGTTCGGGGCGGTACGCCCGACCAGAACCTGGTACTACTGGATGGCTTTACCATTTACCAGGTAGATCATCTTTATGGTTTCTTCAGCGCCTTTAATGCCAGCGCGGTAAAGGATGTACAGCTATACAAAGGCGGCTTTACCTCCAAATACGGCGGCAGGCTATCAAGCGTTACCGAAATTAATGGCAAGGAAGGTAACAAGAACGAAACCAATATGGGTGTAGATCTGAGTCTGCTGAGCGCGAGCGGCTTCCTGGAAACCCCGCTATCAGATAAATCATCCCTGCTGCTGGCCATCAGGCGATCATACCAGGGACCTTTTTACAATAAAATATTTAACCAGTTTAACCAAACTACTACCTTCCAGGGCGGTGGTGGAAGTGGCCGCGGCCGGGGCGGACCTGGCGGTGGCTTTGCCAACCAGGTGACGCCAAGCTCGTTCTTTTACGATGCCAATGCCAAGTACACTTACAACATCAGTCAAAAAGATAAGGTTTCTGTAAGCTATTACTCGGGTACCGATAAGACCGACAACAGCCGCGACCTGGGCCTGCCGCCGGGTTTATCATCATCGGGTGCCGGTATTGGTATTACCGATTATACCAAATATGGCAACCTGGGCAGCAGCATCAAATGGTTCAGACAATGGAATAAAAAGCTGTATTCCAATAATTACATCACCTACTCCTCCTATTTTAATGATCGTAACCGGGGCAGTTCGGGCGGATCATTGCTGGATAGTAACGGGATAGCGCATACCTTTAGCAACAATACTATCGAAAACAATAACCTGAAGGATGTTGGCTATAAATCTGAATGGGAATGGCAGGCCAGCAACACTTATAAATTGCTGTTTGGCGGATTTATTTCTTATAAGAAGATAGATTACGAATACACCCAGAATGATACCAGCAAGCTGATAAATCAGCATAACAATGCCACACTGGAGGGAGTATATGCCGAGCTCGCTATCGACCCAAATAACAAGCTGCATTTACAACCAGGTTTACGCGCCAGCTATTACGGCCCTACAGCAAAACCTTATTTTGAACCTCGCCTATTGGCCAGTTATAACCTTACCGATAGGTTCACCGTGAAGGGGGCCACGGGCCAGTTTTACCAGTTTGAAAACCAGGTGATCCGCGAGGATATACTGGCCGGCGACCGTAATTTTTGGGTGCTATCCAACAACAGTAATATCCCGGTAGGCAGGGCAAGGCATTTTATAGGTGGTGTGAGCTATGAAACCGACGAATTTTTGATAAGCGTTGAAGGTTATTATAAAACTCTGAGCGGCCTTACCCAATATACGGTAAGGCAAACCCAAACAGGCGGCCGCTTCATTAATCCAAACACCACCCAAACCGTAACCGAAGATTTTTACCAGGGCACAGGCCGTGCCAAAGGTATTGAAGTGCTGGTACAAAAAAAGATGGGTAATTATACCGGCTGGATAAGTTACACCCTGGCTAAGGCCCAAAACAAATTCAGCGCCTTTGGTGATTATTATTACGATGCCAACCAGGATGTGAGGCATGAGTTTAAATCAATCAACATGTACCACTACGACAGGTGGAACTTCGCGGCCACATTCCTGTTCAGTACAGGCAGACCGTATACTGCCCCCCTATCAACCTACACCATTAAAACGGCCGATGGCAACAGCACAACGTACCTCAATATCAGCGACAAAAACGGTGAGCGCTTGCCAGCCTATCACCGTTTGGATATGTCGGTATCTTACGACCTGCTGAAGATAGACGGGCATAAGATAGGCTCCATAGGCCTCTCATTTTTTAATGTTTACAACCATACCAATACCTGGTACCGCGAGTACCAGATGCAAAACAACCAGGTGATAACCACCAACGTTAATTACCTGGGCTTTACCCCCAACCTAACTTTAAGTTTAAGATGGAAATAAAAACATACACCCGCCATATAATATTAAGTTTAATAACAGGCCTGTTTCTGCTGGCATCCTGCAAAAAAAATCAGTCGGATATATTAGCTACCAACAAACCTGTGGTTGAAGCCTACCTTATACCCGGCCAAACATTAAGCGTAAAGGTTTACCAGCAAAAAGATCTTGCCGACACAGCAACGTATGGGGTCGCACTTACCGGATTAAGCATCAGTGTATCTGACGGCAGCCAGCGTGTTAAACTTACCGAGTCGGCAAGCGGCACCTATTCCTATGCCAGCTCATCGTTTGTAACCAGTGGTAAAACCTATACTATGCAGTTTAATTATGATAATGTGACCATCAGCGCCAGCACGGTAATGCCCGGCAAGCCGCAGAATTTCGCCATATCGGATAGCATTTTTCATGTACCCAGCGCTATCAACCCGCTTTATGCCGATGTGGTAAGGGCAACCATCAGTTGGTCCAACCCCGATTCATTATACCACCTGCTGGTATTTAAAAACCTTGATAACGACCCCTATTATATATCGTACATCCGTAGTAATAACAGGCCCAGCTTCCAGATCAATACGGAACAGGCCTCTTATTACAACCTTCTGCAATCGTCATTTAACTATTACGGCCATTACCAGGTGATCCTCATGCGGGTAAATAAAGAATATATCGATATCCTCACCACCAATATATCGCGCAATTCGCAGACCCTGGTTAACGAACCTACCAACGTTATTAACGGACTGGGCATTTTTACCGCCATGCAAACGGATACTTTGAATTTGAGGGTTACTACGCAGTAAGTACCTCATTTATCTTTTTGGATTTACCGTGGTTAACAACTACTGTTATGTTAATCGTGTAATGACGGATAGTCTTTAGCCGAAAGTCTTAAGTTCTAAATAAAAAAATAAATCTACCTTTTGGCTCAAGACTTCTGTTTATAACGTGTTTACTATATTAAAGAAAAAACAGTAAATCGATATTAAAGATTTACATATGAAATCACCTTATTTAATATAGCAACTTTTATTTACTTATTTCGTACAACCCCCCGAAGAACTATTTCTTAATAATTAAGAAAAGTTCTTTATTTGTATAAACCAAAGTTATAATGTAAACCCAACTATTTTTTTACTTATTGTAATTAAAGTTGTTTGCGCTGTTTTAAAACTCCCTTATAAACAGCGTCTCACACGCCTGAAGTCTGCTTTTTATTTTATAAAAGCAGGTAAAAATACCTGTTTCCAAAAAGGGGATTTTTTACTCATGCCCTGGCGCAGTCAGTTAAATATATTTGTATTAATAGTTAAGAAATATTAAAATAAGTTATAAGTTTAAAAACCAATTACAACAAGTATTAAACACCTAAATTATTAAAAAATGGGACAATTCGCTTCGGTTACAAACTTAACTATGCCCGAGATTGTGGCATTGGTTGTGCAATCAGTTAAAGATACCACATTGGCGCTTTCTGATTTAAATGTTATTATACAAGGGCTTACCCCCCGTTCATCTGACGCACCACCACCAACGTATTCTGACCTGGAGCTGGCAGTACCGGCTGCGATTTTAGCTGCGGAGAGCGATTCAACTTTTATTTTTAATGGACTATTTCCAACCATTACACTCCCCTCTTCGTCGCAGGATGCCGGTGTGGTATTAGGCTATAATGTAAACGGAAATATTCAGGCTTTAACAACGCAAATAACGGCCGACCTGATTAACTGGGGCATCCAGGTCCCGGCCGATGATGTTGCTTTAATAGCCGCCTGCATACAAGGCCAGGTTGATAACAGCGACCTTACACCATCAACAACATATGGGCAGGTAAATATTGCTGATAGTAACCAGCTTGATGAAATTTTAGGCTGGGTAGCATCTTTTGGTGTGTTCCGCACCGGTTACAATCCCGATGGTACCATTAACCAGGCTGTTATTTACAGCTTTTGTGCAGCTGTTGGCGTACCCGAAGTTGTAACAATTTAAATCGCATAATACTATTATACTTTAAACCAGTTAACTTAAAATACAAACCTAAAAAAACATTATTGTCATGAATAACATCGAAAGTACAACCTCAGGTCAAAGTGCTGTCAGCAGCAGATCATCATTATCCGATAAACCCCGTATTCCGTTGGCCGAGGCAGTATCAAGAGCCGAAAACTGGCGTAACCTGGTTGTTAATTTGCCTGCAGAAAATACATCAAATGCTTCGGGAACAAATAATGGAATAGATGTATCCAAACAACGCATTTTTAGAGCTATTAATATTAACATTACCGATGTAAAGGATCTGATGGAAGACCATCCGCAAGCTAAATCAATCAGGCTTTATTTAAGTTTGCAGGATCCCGACTATCCTTACCAGATCACCGGTATGCTGGTGCCGGTTGATGCCAACAACCATGATATGCTAACCAAAAAATCGGTGAGTGAAGGTTTAATAAGCGAGGGTGAGATAGTAAATAGCGCAAGTGAGTCAACCATTTACGATTTTACACAGCCTTGCCCGGCCTTGTGCGATACAGCAAGCCCGCTATTTAACAGCACCAATAGCTTAGAAAATTACATATAAACTAATAAGCATATTATGCCTTCAGCCAAATTTATCTTTGTGGGCTTAATTGTTCCGGTTTCCGTTTTAATCCCTATCAGTTTCGCCGTTTTTAAATACAAGCATGCTGATAGGGCGCTTTTGCTCATCTTTTATTATTTATTACTGGATGGTTTGACTAATCTGCTGGCAGCTTTTCTTGCCGATAGAAAGATAAATAATCTTCCGTTGTTGCACATATTTACCATATTGGAATTTTTGCTGCTTTCATTTTTCTATATAAAAATTTTAAAGGAGGCATTGATTCGTAAAATCATCTGGTTTTTAATGGTGATATTTCCGCTGATCTGTATCATAAATTTTACTTTTTTCCAAAGCATTTTTCGTTTTAATACCTACACCAGGCCCTTAGAGGTGTTGGTGGTTATGGCCTATAGTCTGGCTTATTTTGCCCAGATAAATGAAGCAGACAACGAAAAAAGCTGGAGCAGCAACCCCTTAAACTGGATCAATACAGGGGTACTTTTGTATTTTTCGGGAGCATTGTTTGTGTATTCCTTTTCTAATTTAACTGTTGCCTACATTGTAAGCCCCAAATATTTCTTACTTAATCTGTTAATATGGAATATACATGCCGCCTTGCTGCTGGCTATGTATYTTTTGTTTTCGTGGGGATTTTATATATGCAGAAAGACGTAGGCGAAAATATTTATGTGCTGGTAATTATGTGTACTGGAGGTATTGCCTTATTGGTGATATCATTTGTTATTTTGTTTATACGTAATCAAAACAAGCTGCTGCAACAGCGGGAAAGTTTGCACCATGCTGCTATGGATCATCAAAAAAATCTGCTCCATGCTGTAATACACTCCCAGGAAGAGGAAAGAAAACGCATTGGCCGGGATCTGCATGATGAAGTTGGCGGTTCGTTATCAAACCTAAGAATGCTGATTAACCGGCTGAATAATAATGATGTTGCTGAAAATGATGTGCTGCAGGCGGGGTTTTATAAGCAGCTGATAGATAAGATCATTGAAAATGTGCGTAACATATCTCATAATCTTTCGCCGCCGGGCCTTGAGTTGTTTGGATTTTCGGAAGCGTTGGAAGAAATGAGGGACGTTATAAGTAAGGGACACGATTCGCTTATTTCTATAACCAACCATGCGGCCATGTCAACAGATACTTTACCTAAACACGTTGCACTGGCCCTGATAAGAGTATTGCAGGAATTGGTTACCAATACCCTAAAGCATTCCGGGGCTAATTATATAGGTATATCACTTTTCATGAAGAACAATTTGCTATCTATTCATTATACCGATAATGGCATTGGTTATAATATGGATGATAAAAAATTAAAAAAAGGCATGGGCATGCAAAATATCGAGAGCAGGCTCATGATGATCAATGCAAGGTATTCGGTTAAAACACGCGCCGGTGAAGGTTTTTCGATGTTTATTTACCTTGATCCCCAAAAAGACATCGGCCCTAATTAATATGATATGAAAAAGATCCGTATTGTTGTTGCTGATGATCAGACCCTGTTCCTGGAAGGGCTGGTTAATTTATTGAGCACCAATCCCGAATTTGAGTTGGTTGGTCATGCCGAAAATGGACGCGTTTTGCTTGAGCAGCTTAAAAACCAGGCTACACTGCCCGATATTGCACTGATAGACATGAATATGCCTATCATGAACGGGGTTGAACTGAATGCCGTTTTACATCATAAATATCCTTCGATAAAAGTTATTGTACTATCGGTGCATGGCGAAGAGCGGTATATGAGTAAAATGATTGAAGCCGGGGCATGTGGCTATCTCAAAAAAAATTGCGAAGCACATGAGCTCTTTCAAACAATCATCAATACCCACCAACTGGGTTTCTATTTTAACAGGGAAGCTGTTAATGCCATGAGGAACGCGGCCCATCATCGGAAAGCAGGTATTCAAAATCTAAATAATATTCCTATATCATTAACCGAAAGGGAATCGTTGATATTAAGAATGATCTGCGACGAATTAACTAATACCGAAATAGCAGACAAGCTATTTATCAGCAGCCGTACTGTTGATGGGCACCGTACCAATTTACTCGCAAAAATTGGCTGCAAAAACACGGCAGGTCTGGTCATATTTGCTATCAAATACGGCGTTTTTGAAGTGGAGTTTTAAATTTCTGAACCCTCTTATTTTCTAAGCAACTATTAAATATAAATCAAGGGTGTTTGTAAGAGAAGCTATGAACATTAATTAGCTGCCCGACTCAACGTATAATGTACCCTGGAGCCATTCAAAATAATATTCATGCCAATGGAGTCAGCATAAACAATACCGTTATGAGGAATATCCCGCCCATTCACAGTAACCTTAAAATGCAGCCCGCTGCTATCCAGTTTCCCTTCCTGGATCRGGAACTCGCCGAGCTTACTTTTGGCCGTACCGGCAACGGAATCGCCAAACAAGGTAAAATTATAGGTTAAGGGATATACCGTGTTATCGGCAGTCATCAGCTTACCAGTCCATGTGCCTGGGAGGTGCGGTAGGGTGACGGAAAGTAAGATTACAAGGCAGGCAATGGCTTTAACAGCAATAAGTATGGTCCTTTTCATCAATTGCGATTGGTTAGGTTGTTATCAATAGTTTAACACCTACAAAAATAACATTCACCGTTTAATATGCAATCCGTGTTTTCACGGTATTTGTACCCGTCAAAAAAGGTTTTGTTTTCAATCGCCCCATTTGTTATAGGTTTATTGCAATTAAAAGCAGCAAGCGTCTTCAAGTATACAGCTGTTTTTAGTATATTACATTTATATTAATTAATTTCACATAAATTGCTATAATTATATTGTAAATCAATGCATTGACTTTAAGCTTTGTGCATACTGCTTTATTATTGTTATGAAGAAAAAGGAAGAAATAAAGTACATTGATAAAGAATGGAAGGACATGAAAACCAGCCTTGAGTTGTATTTAAGTAACGAAAGGCCGGAAGACCTGCATCATTTCAGGGTACAGGTTAAAAAATTACGCGCCTTTTTTATATTATCGGATAGCGCAAAACGTCATCCCCAGTTAGCCAAACACTTTTTACCTGTGCGTAAAATTTTTAAACAGGCTGGTGAGATCAGGAACGCTTATATAAACCTGGAATTGGCTAAAACTTATAAAATAGATAACCAGGAATTTTTAAACAACCAGCAGTTGCTATTTGATGAAGCTAACAAAAAATTTAAAGCGAATGCAGGCTCGTATTTAAAGAAGCTCAAAGATTCGCATCAAACGCTTAAAAGAAAAATAAAACCCATCAGCGATTGGCATATCAACCAGTTTTACCTGCATCAGCTACATACAATTGCGGGCTTGCTTACCATACCCGAGTTTGACGATCGGTTACATGATTCCCGTAAGCAGATAAAAATTTTAATCCACAATCATAAAATAGCCCATACAGCACTGCATACAGGTATAAACGGCGACTATTTGGACGAGGTGCAAATAGCCATAGGCGACTGGCACGATAATGTGCTGGCAGCAGAGCTGTTGGCCGGTGATAAAGCAAAAAGCAACATTGCGCTTAACAAATTAAAAAAGCAGCTTGTAAAGCTTAAAAATAAGGTAACCGATGTCATCACAGATTTTTATAACCGGGCAACAATTGTGGTTGACTTACCTGTTGAACAAATAAGCTAAAAGTCAAGGAAGCATACGATCTCCTTTCGCAATAAAAAACTTAGTACTCTTCCCAAAACCAAGGCTCACCCCTGCTGGTTTCCAATTTTTCGTAATTTAGCGTTTTATAAAAAACAGAAATATTATATGAGTATGGATGAATATGTTTCGTTTGAACAGATCCCCTTTGGTTCGGATGATTTCGCCAACAACCCCGAGTCGAGATGCCCTTGCCTGTTGCTGTTGGATACCTCTGGCTCTATGGGTGGGATGCCCATACAGCAACTAAACGAAGGTGTATTAACCCTCAAAAACGAACTGGTGCAGGATCCTTTAGCATCAAAAAGAGTGGAGGTAGCTATTGTTACCTTTGGGCCGGTTAACCTGCAGTCTGACTTTACTACCGTTGATAACTTTTTCCCCCAAACCCTTACCGCCGAGGGTGATACCCCTATTGGCGCTGCCATTACCATGGGAATTGATATGATTGACCAACGTAAACAAGTGTATAAGGAGAATGGCGTGGGCTATTATAAACCGTGGATCATCCTGATCACGGACGGCGCTCCTACTGATAGTTGGTCGCACGCGGCGCAGCTGATCAAAGAAGGGGAAGAAAAGAACGCCTTTGCCTTTTTTGCTATTGGTGTAGAGGGTGCAAGCATGGATACGCTGAGCAAGCTATCTGTTCGCAGCCCTATCAAATTAAAAGGACTGATGTTCAGGGAGTTTTTCCTGTGGCTATCCTCTTCTATGAAAATGGTATCGAGTAAAAATCCGGGCACTCCAACCAAATTACTGCCGCCATCGGGCTGGGGAGAGGTATGATCTGGAAGGTGATTGCACAAAGCGTTATCGGTACATCACACATCGCGACAGGAAAAACCTGCGAGGATGCAGTGCATTTCAGCCTGGCAGAATTGCCGGGAGCTGATGAGGCCCTCATCTGTTTTGTGAGCGATGGCGCCGGCAGCGCCGCCTATGCCGCCGAAGCAGCTGCTTTAGCTGTACAACAGGCTACAGACATTATGCACAACTGGATCCTGGCTGAAAAGCACGTAGACGACGCCACTTTAATTGAACTTGCCGAAACGATATATGACCGGCTGGACGCGCTGGCGACAGAAAGGGAAGCGCTACTTAATGAATTTTCATGCACGCTGCTGGGCTTTGTGATACTGCCCCAAAAGGCTTGCTTTATGCAGATAGGCGACGGCGCTATTGTACGCAATGATGGCAGCGGTTATTTTACACACCTGTGGTGGCCGCATAATGGCGAGTACCAGAATACCACTACTTTTTTGATAGATGACCCGAACCTGCGGAACCTGAAAACCAAAGTAATAAACGAAAGCATTACCGAGGTAGCCATTTTTACCGATGGCTTGCAGATGCTGGCCCTGAACAATGAAACCGAAACCGTTCACCAGCCATTTTTGAACGACCTGTTCAAAGTGCTGCGGATGGCAGAGAGCCCGGAACACATAGAGATCCTGAACAATAAATTATCCGGTTACTTAGCCGGCGATACCATTAACAGCCGCACCGATGATGATAAAACATTGCTGCTGGCCACCCGATTAACACATGGCAAACCAGGCATATAAGGGAGCTACAGAGACCCCTTACCTGGCAGGCCGCCAGATTGGCGAGGGCGGTGAAGGCACTATACACGAAGTACAGGGCAACCCGGCGCTGGTGCTTAAAGTGTACAAAGAAGCCGTTGACCGCGACAAGGCGGAAAAACTGCTGCACATGGCCTCCATAACCGATGCCGAACTGACCAAATTTGCGGCCTGGCCTTTGGATGTGATCCGGGATGGCGGGGGCAGGGTATCGGGCTTTGTAATGAAAAAGTTGCTGGGCTTTGTTCCACTGCACATGCTGTTTAGCCCTATGGACCGTAAAAAACTGTTCCCCGATAAGGGCTATAACTTTTTGGTGCATGTGGCCCGTAACCTGGCTACAGCCTTTCACAAAATACATCAGCTGGGTATAGTGGTAGGCGATATCAATGAAGCCAATATATTAGTGAACGGAACCGGTATGGTTGCGCTGATAGATTGCGACTCGTTCCAGGTAAAAAACGGTAAGCGTTACCATTTTTGCGAAGTGGGCATCCCAAGGTATACTCCGCCCGAATTACTGCAGATGCGATCATTTGAGAACGTGGTGCGCACGATAAATACAGACAGTTTTTCTTTAGCAACCCTCATTTTCCAGCTGTTGTTTATGGGGAGAGCGCCTTTTACAGGGGTTAACCGCAGTAAAGAGGATTTTGAGGAAGACCAGGCAATCCGGCAAAAAGAGTTTGCCTACTCGCTGCACAAAGCCAATAAGAAACTGACACCAGCACCCAACAGTTTAAACCTGAAGGATTTTACACCAGGTCTTATCAACTCTTTTCATGCCGCATTTGATGGCACAACACCCAGGCCCACACCAAGACAATGGGTGGTCGATCTGGAAGAACTGAACAGGGAAATGATCAATTGCAACCGCTCACGGCTGCATTATTATTCAAAAACTATGCAGCAATGCCCCTGGTGCGCATTCAGGGACAGGGCCGGGATAGTTTATTTTATGGAGGATAACCACCTGAAGGGTATCCCCGAATTACAGGATATTGAACAATTTGTGAATGGTTTTAAGCTGGAAAACCTGGAAATAAGGAAACTGGCAGACACCTATACTTCCGGCACGATAAAGGCCGCCCCCGTGGAGCAAAAGTTTAAAACCCTCGCTTACATCAATATAACCATACAAATCATTACTTTACTGGTTACATTAAGTGTTAGCATGACGGAGAGCTGGTGGTTTGCTTTTGCAGGAGCATTATTCCTTTTGCTGTATAACACCATGGCGCCTGCCCAAAAACAACTTAAGACCGAACTCAAAAGCAGGAAAGCCAATCATGAAATCTTAAAAAACAAGTTCCAGGCGCTGGTAAAAAAGCACAACCAGCCAACCGAGCTAAACCGCTATAATCAATCGGCAAAAAAGCTGACTGACCTTATTACAGCCTTCCGATCGTTACCGGCAGATTTCGCGGCTAAAAAAAGGATGATCGAGGAAAAATATTATAATATCAAATACCAGGTATACCTGCTGCAATTTGATATCCATAACTACCCTATCCCCTCCTTTGGTGCGGCGAAAAAGCAGCTAATCTTAACCAACGGGATCCGCACAGCGGCAGATATGTATAAACTAAAAACCCATAAGATAAGCGGCATCGGCCCCAAAAACATCCAGGTGCTGCTGGATTGGCAAAGGCAAATGGGGTCTGGTTTTACTTATACACCAGATACCGAAGCAATTGACCGGGAGATTAATTTTATAGCCAACGAGATCTACATCAAAAAACGCAAACTGGAAAACGACATTAAAGCCGAATACAAGGGATTGGCAACACTCAGAACAAGTATCATCACCGGCACCGGGTTATTGGAGCGGCAGTATGTGCAGCTCGGCACAAAGCTATACCAATCGCAGGTTGATCTTGAGGCTTTTGAAAAGATTGCAGGAAAATGGTTTTAATACTACTTAACTGTGCTTCCTCCTTCTACCCTATAACATGTTTAACCAGGGGCAATTTGCTCATGGCGTAAATCAACAGCCACGATAACAGGAAGCACAATAAAGCTACCAGCGGAATACTTAATATGGGGGTAAAAAGTGTATAATTAATGTCGGCCAACTCAAGCAAGGTCAATATTAGGGCATGGCTAAGGTAGATGCCCAGTGTATATTTCCCAGCATTATCGAAGATGCGCCTGATTGCCGGGTTTAATTTGATCACTGTATATTTTGCTATTAAAAACGCACATACCGAAAGTATCACTATAAATGGCCCAATGGGTTCATAAAAAAATGTGCTTAGTTCATGATCCTTTACCTGCAGGTAATAAGTTCCCCAGGAAATTAAAACAACAAAACCAATAAATAACAAACCGGCAATAACCGGTAAAGCACGCAATTTAAAGCGTTTGTAAGTGAGGTAATGCCCCAACACCAGGTAACCTATATAACCCGTAAAATTATGAAGATCAACAGCTGTGTTAAAAACACTTAGGTATGGAGTGCTTAACAGCATAGCTAAAAACCAGATAGACAGGAAGTATAGCAGTTCCTTTTCGGTAGCATTACGTACAAATTTGCCCAAAACCGGAATAAACAGGTACAAACCTATCAACAGGTACACATACCATAAATGATAAAAGCTACCGGTTTGTAACTGCTGTAATACCAGTTTAAGATCGGCGCCAATATTGCCGTTAAACGCAATCTCTTCGTTATATAATTTGTAGCCTATATAAACCAGGCTCCAGAAGATAAATGGCAGGATGAGCCGGCCGATACGCTTTTTTAAAAAACCACCTAACTCATATTCCCGGTGGAGTAATAATGCACCGGTTATCATCACAAAAACCGGTACCGAAAAGCGCACCAATGCGTTGTAAATATCGCCAACAAGCCAATTCTGTAAAGGGGTGCCTTTATATGCAAAAAGCAATGGCGAAGCCGTATGTAACACAATAACAGCAAACATAGCTATCAGCCGTAAATTATTTATCCAGTTAATGTTTTGCTCTTTATGTTGCAAAACGGCCTCGCTAAATTTCATCGGATAAACATATGCAATATTTTGTTTGAGCGGATATTTCATTTTTATTTTGCAGGTCCACTTTGTAATTATTACTCTTTCCTATTCATCATACTAAAAGTCTTTTCCCTCTCCCACTTTAAAAATCCAAATTTTACTATAGCTTAATTTTTATATAACATAAAACGAGGCTGGATCATAACCATGATCCAGCCTCGTTTTATAGTGATTATACTCCTGCGCTAATATTGTTTTGTAAACTATAATTCGACGTCAGCGACTTTGATTAGCGTAAGTATTTTTAAGGTTTAACTGTATTTGCAATCATAG
>NZ_JBFUKF010000035.1:0-24982 GCF_056400985.1 Mucilaginibacter sp. P4_G9
GTGTTAGATACCGTAAGCAAGCGCTACAGCGCCTGCGGCGCCCGCTTAGGCTGCCTTATTACCAAAAACAAGGAGCTGCGTACCGCAGCATTAAAATTTGCCCAGGCAAGATTAAGCCCCGGTATGGTTGAACAAATTGCGGGTGAAGCCGCGGTTGATACTCCTGATGAATATTTTGAGACTGTAAATAAAGAATATACCAGCAGGCGGGATACTTTGGTTGCTGCATTAAATAAAATGGATGGCGTTTATTGCCCTAATCCGGGCGGCGCATTTTATGTGGTAGCCCAGTTACCTGTTGACAATGCCGACAAGTTTTGCCAATGGATACTGGAAACCTTTAGCTACAACAACCAAACCGTAATGATGGCGCCTGCAACCGGCTTTTACAGCACCCCAGGTGCGGGTACAAATGAAGTACGGCTGGCTTATGTGCTTAATAACGACGATCTTAAAAGTGCCATGACTTGCTTAGAGGAAGCACTGAAAGTGTATCCGGGCAGAACAGTTGGCCGGGAGCAACTGGCAGCTGGTAAATAGTTTGCAAGGAGAAATGACGTTTTAAAAGATTTGTCATCCTGAACGCGGTGAAGGATCTATTCGCAGACTGTACAGGGCGAAGAAGCATAGCGAATAATAGATGCTTCAAACGTTCAGCATGGCAAAAGCAGCAATCGCTTTTAAAATATTAAAGGATCGAACGCCAGAAAAATCTATCAAATAAAACTGTTTTGCACAGCATATTGGCAAATAGCGATGGGTTTGAAACCCATCGCTATGGTGAAAGTTTTAAAAGCGATTACCCTGATGACAAAAGACTTTTTTGCAAATACGTCATAAGGGCTTAAAATCAAGAAGTCTCCCCTACCGGGGGAGATTTAGAGGGGGCTCATTGCTTCGTGCCTTGTTATAACGCGTGGATATCTACTTCATCAGCATATTTTAACTCTCTATTAATATTATTAATAATTCTAATATGATTTATGAGAATATTTCTAAATTAGTGGTAAATGAAACGCTTATCACTTCCGTATATCTTATTTGCATTTTTGGCTTTAACAGCATTTTTAACATCCTGCAAAGAATTCATAGAACCATCAATTGCTAAAAGACAGGTACAAC
Source organism: Mucilaginibacter sp. P4_G9 (assembly GCF_056400985.1). Classification (NCBI taxonomy): domain Bacteria; kingdom Pseudomonadati; phylum Bacteroidota; class Sphingobacteriia; order Sphingobacteriales; family Sphingobacteriaceae; genus Mucilaginibacter; species Mucilaginibacter sp. P4_G9. Next base: position 1,123 of record NZ_JBFUKF010000035.1, read on the forward strand.
TGGAAGCCCCTGCAAACCAGTACCAAAGCACTAAATACACAGTTAATTTTTGGTGGGACGAAGTAGAAGATGCCTTGAATTACCGGCTACAGGTAGTTACTCCCGGATTTGATTCCATTGGCGGTTTAGTATTAGATACGCTAATAAATGGCAATAAATTTGCGTCGACCCTTGATCCTGGAAAATACGAATGGCGGGTAAGGGCAGAAAACGGAAGCTCTCAAACTGAATATTCAACAGTAAGAAGTTTCACCGTGGAGGAGTCATCGTTAACCAACCAAACCCTAACCCTCTCTTCACCGGCAAATAATGCAACCAGCAACCAAAGTACCATTCTTTTTAAATGGAACAGTTTATTCAGCGCAACCAAATACCAGGTAGAGATTGATACCAATAATTTTATTGACGAAAATACCCTTGTTTATAACCAGGTTGTCCCGGGTCAGCAGGTAAGTTTCAATGTACCAAAGGAACAGGTTTATGGCTGGCGTGTGCGTGCTGAAAATGAAACCGAACAATCTAAATGGTCGGCAATCAGGTATGTCACCTATGCAATCGCTTTGCCTGCACAGGTAAGTTTAGTTTCGCCCAATAATAGCAGTACCGTAAGTTTACCTGTACAACTTAACTGGAACGCGGTTACCGGCGTATCCGGTTATAAATTATACGTATTTAAAAGCGATTCGACCACTTTGTACAACAATACTTTCCCGGCGGCTATAAGCACCACCAGTTATAATTTTAACCTGGGTAGTAGCGGCGAAAAAATATACTGGAAAGTAAGTGCAGTAAACACCTCTGGCAAAGAAGGTAAAGCCAGCGGTTTAAGAAATTTCACCCTGCTATAAAAGGCGTTATGATCAAAAAAAATAAAGTTTTGACGTATGTGCTTATCTTCGTTGTGCTGATTGTATGGGGGATTATAATATACAGAATAGTTGCCGCGTACAGCGGAAGCAATGATGACGCCTATATTCCACCGCCTGCGGCCAAAGAGGTTTTTAATGATTATGCCATACCTAAAGATACTACCCGGTTAATGCTCAATTACAGGGACCCTTTTGGATTAATTGTAAAAAAAGATACGGTAAAACCCCGGTCTTTGGGAAGGCCCTATCGAAAAACCGGGATAACAAACATGAAGCCCGTTTTCAATTGGGATATTATCCAATATTCGGGATACATAAGGAATCCTGATTCAAAGAAGCTGATTGCCTTTCTGCATATCAATGGTAAAGAAGCCACGATGAACGAAGGTGAAACAATTGACCACGTAAAACTGGTTCGGAATATGAAGGATTCTGTACTGGTTAATCATGAAGGTAAAACAAAATATATCCGCATCAAACCCGCCAACTAAATGAAACTCGTTTATACTTTCCTATTCCTTACGTTAACGCTCCAGACATTCGCTCAAAAAATGCCGGATTATGGCCTGCACAAAATACGGATCACCGATACAGATAAAACCATACTGGCAGAGGTTATACCTGTTACATCAAACCCGGATGTGCAACCCGATCTTAAGTATTACTGGTATGCTGCCAACAAAATTCATACGCTGCAGGGAGGATACAGCGGGCAGCTGCTAAATGGCGTTTATACCGAATTTTACCTCAATAAAAACCTTAAAACACAGGGGATTTTTAAAAAGGGTTTAAAGGACGGAATCTGGAAAGAATGGAATGAACAAGGTATATTGACCCGGTTGGTTAACTGGGACCTGGGTATCCGTTCGGGTAATTTCAGTTTTTTCAACCCGGATGGGAGTGTGAAACAAACAGGAAAATATTACCAGGACGAGTTTAACGGACCCGTTGTAATTTATGAAGGCCGCGATTCCACCCGGACCGTATATTACAAAAATGGCCAGATGTTGAACGAAAAGCCAAAATCATTTTTTAACAAGATCGATATTTTTAAAAAGAAGAAAAAACCAGGCAAAGCTCATGATTAAAGCTTCGGCCTTATATATCGTGATCATTATAGCCCTGGTTATTGCAGTGCTCTGCTCATCCCTGATTCTGGCCGCCTATTTTTTTCGCGGACAGTACCAGGTAAAAACCAGGTTCGACCGCTTACAAAACAATCTTTCCTCCGGTGTTCATATCTTACTTACAAGCAGGGATAGTTTGTACCTGCAGGGCAAATCATTCAGTTTATTTAATAATGATGATGACTCCGTTAAGCTTAAAAATATCCCCTGGGGCGTATATGATATAAGCGTTGCCGAGGTTTTTAAGCAAAAGGATACCCTGTTTAAAGTGTTTTCAACCGCCTTTGCAATTGACTCTTCAAAATGGGCTGCAATATACCTCATAGATGAAGACAGACCCGTATCAGTAAGCGGGAAAACTATGGTACGCGGCGATGTATATATACCCAAAGCAGGCGTTAAACCTGCATACGTGGATAATAAAGCCTACCAGGGCGATAAACGGCTTATTATAGGTAAAACGCATGATAGTCAGCGTAAACTTCCCTTACTTAATCAAGGCAGGCTAAATATACTGGAGCGGCTATTCAAACAGTCGAGAGGCCCTGTAAACAAGAAATGGAATGCGGATACAACCAAAATTTCCTTTCGTGATCCAACCTATATCGTTAACCTGGGTTCAAATTCTTATACTTTAAAAAATACCAGTATATCCGGGAACATCATTTTGTATTCTGATACGCTGTTAACGATTGACAGTACAGCGATATTAAATAACGTACTGGTGTTTGCAAAAGCGATTTTGGTTAAAGAAGGCTTTCATGGTAACTGCCAGCTGTTTGCAACAGATTCCATAGGGGTTGAAAAAAATTGCAGGTTTAATTATCCCTCCTGTTTAGGCTTGTTGCGGTATAAATCGCCAATGGTAGGGTTTCCCCCGCAGATCAATATCGGTCAAAACACCAGGATAGATGGTTGTATTTTCACTTATGAAAAAGAAGCATCGGCATTGCCTGCAACCATTAGTTTAGGTAAGGGATCACAGATAAGCGGGCAGGTGTATGCACAAAATATGTTGTCGACAAAAGATAGCGTTACTATAAAAGGCAGTGCATTTACTACCCGTTTTATATACCAAAGTACATTTACCCGTTATGAGAACTACCTCATCAACCTGAAGATTGATGCCCCTTCCCTATCCAGGTATTATTTAACCAGTGAAATGATGCCGGTAGCATCACCAAAGAAAAAAATACTGCAATGGCTGGAAGAAAAATAGTAAAAAAAGGAATGATAGCCGCATCCACAATAGTCGAGGTGGTGGTGGCCATGGTTATTATTGTTGTGATATTTGGTATGGCCATGATGATTTTTGCCAATGTAACACAGCAGGCGCTGTCCACCAAAAAGATCCGGGCAGCTGCCATTCTTCAAAATATTCTGCTTAATGCAGAACAAACCCGGGAATTGCCGGAGCAACCATTTAACCAGGATAATTTAAGGATTATACCCGAATTAAAACCGGTTGAAAATGAACCTGAATTAAGTGAGTTGCATTTAACAGCCTATGACGAGAACCAACAGAAAATAACAGAGGTAAGGGAAATAATGATTAAAAAGTATGAACCATAATAAATTAAATGCTTTTACCATTATGGAGGTTACCATTGCTATGATGGTTTCGGCTATACTTATCCTGATAGTTTATACGGCATTTTCTGTAGTTAGCAGCTCTTATCATTCCTTTCTGTTTAAGAATGAAGAATCCGCCGGCCTGGTGCAGCTGGATCGGCTACTTCAGCGGGATTTTCGGCGGGCTGATATGATCATTAAAAACGACTCGGGAATTCTCCTGAAAAACAATAAAAGCAGCGTCAGCTATATATTAAACAACAATTACATTGTACGTGTAAGCGGAATTACTGATACCTTTAAGGTAAAAACAGAAAGCACCCACATGACATTTGAACAGCAGCCTGTGAGCATGGTTACGCAGGATCCTGTTAGTAACAGGATTGATGAACTTGAACTGGACCTGCTATCCCATAATGAAAAAATAACCTTTCATTATTTTAAACTTTACAGCTCTGCTGACCTTTTTAAACAAAACGCCAATGCCGACAATTGACCTGAGCCAATACGAAAAAAAGAAAGCACCCAAACCTTCAAAACCTACTGAGGAAGGTGGCATACTGGCTTTTTTAAACCGCGACATTAGTTTTGGGGGTAAAGAACTAAGTGATAAGAAGAAGGAATACCTGTACCTGGAATTAAGCTCCCTCCTGCTGGCAGGCATTAATTTAAAAACGAGCCTGGAACTGGTTACCGCCGAACAGGAAAAAGAAAATGACCGGAAATTATTTAAAGACATTCAGGATAGTGTATTAAATAATGGTATTGCCTTTTCCAAAGCTTTAGAAAAGTCGGGTAAGTTTTCGTTGTACGAGGTTTACAGTATCCAGATTGGTGAAGAAACCGGCAAGCTCTCTGAGGTACTGCAGGACCTGGCTAAATATTACCAGGGCAAAATCAAACAAAGGCGCAAAATTGTATCTACACTCACCTACCCTTGTATGGTACTGCTTTCGTCGTTTGGCGCGGTTTACTTTATGCTGAAGGTGGTGGTGCCCATGTTTGCAGATGTATTGAAGCGTTTTGGCGGCCAGCTGCCCTGGATAACCGAAATGGTTATTAGCATTTCGAAGGGAATGGAGACCTATTTTCTTCCGGTTTTCCTGTTGTTTACGGCGTTGATTATCTTTTTATACCGGGTACGCAAAACTGAAACTTACCGCAAAATTGTGTGGGGTTTCCTGTTAAGAGTGCCGGTGGCAGGTAATCTCATCAAAAAAATATACCTGGGCAGGTTCTGCAATTCTATGCGGTTATTGATCAGCGCTCATGTTCCGCTGTTAAGGGCTATTGCTTTGAGCAGGCAGATGGTGGGCTGGTACCCCATCGAATCCTCGCTGCAAAAGGTAGAGGACGACATTCTTAACGGTAAATCCCTGCACCAAAGTCTGCAGCAATTTAAGGTTTACCCCTCCAAAATGATCCAGCTGGTGAGGATCGGAGAGGAATCCAATAAGCTGGACTACTTTTTTGCAAAAATAGCCGAACAATACGGAGAAGAAGTAGAATACCAAACCACTTCCTTAAGCAGCATGATGGAGCCATTGTTTATTATCGTGGTTGGCTTCCTGGTGGGGGTTATTATGATAGCCATGTACCTGCCTATGTTCCAGATGGGAAATACGTTTCAATAGTGAGCTATTGCACACTTTTAATATGGCCGGGAATTTAGCATTTTCATCGGTCCAATACTGATATCGCCAGCCTGATAATATCATCAAAAATGCTTTTATCATTCGTCGACTTAGCGGTTACCCGGATACCTTTTACGGTATTAATTATAAATCGTGCCAGTGCCCTGGCATCCTGGTTATTGGTGATCTCGCCACTGTCCTGGCCTTTTTTAATTACCAGGTAAAATGCGTCCTCTATTTGCTGGTCGTTTTTACATATCATCCGGCTCACTTCCTCGTCGTGCGGGGCAACCTCTACCTCGGCATTCACCAAAAAACAACCTTTATGCTTCCGGTCTTCCAGCAGTTCGCCGATAGTTAACTCCAGCAATTGTCTGATGACCTCTTTGGCCGGTTGCGCATTATTAACAATCTGACAAACCTTACCCGAAGCCGCATTCTGATAGCTTTGCAACGCCTTAATGAACAACGAATGCTTATCTCCATAGGTATCATAAAGGCTCGACCGGCTGATGCCCAGTCCATCCACCAGGTCCTGCATCGAGGTGCAGTTATATCCCTTAAGCCAAAAAAGCTCTACCGCCCTGGCCAGCACTTCATTTTCATCAAAATCCTTTGGTCTTGCCATAACAAAAATAGCTTTGCTTAAATTAAGCAAAGCTATCCAATTTTAAACGTTTTTATCGGTAAATATCGCCTGTTATCTTACGCCACCGCCGGCCAGAAGGGTTTCGCCGGTCAACCAGCGCGACTCTTCAGAAGCCAGGAATACTGCAACCAGCGCTATATCTTCCGGCTGCCCTATACGGCCCAAAGGTGCTGTACGCTCGGTTTCAGCCTGGAAATCACTGCCAATAAATCCTGCTGTATGGGTTCCTTCGGTTTCAACCATACCCGGATTAATGGAGTTAACCCTGATCTTTTTTGGTCCGAGTTCTTTTGATAAAACATGGGTTATGGCGTCAACAGCGCCCTTGGTTGCGGTATAAATAGAACTGCCAACCGGTGCAATACTACTTACTACCGAACCTATGTTAATAATACTCCCACCGTTCTCGTTAAAGTTTTTTAGCGCATGCTGCGTTGTAAGCAACAAACCAAGCACATTGGTATTAAACTGGCTGTGAAACTCCTCTTCGGTAAGCTGTTCAATCGGGCTAAATTTATACACACCTGCATTATTTACCAGGATATCAACCGCACCAAAAGCCTTGTTTGTTTCATCAAACAGGCGGTTAATATCTGCTGTTTTTGATACATCGCCCTGTACCGCAATAGCTTTACCGCCATTGCTTACGATGTCTGCAACTACCTTATCAGCGCCGGCTTTGGCCGAAGCATAATTTACAACAACCAGGGCTCCCTCGGCTGCCAAGCTTTTTGCTATACCGGCACCAATACCTTTTGATGCACCTGTTATTACTGCTACTTTGTTTTCTAACTTTTTCATGGTRTGAGTGATTGTTTTTTATATTTCGGAACAATCATTCCGCTAATATATATTCATTTAGGACCAATCGTTCCGAAATGGTAAATTATTATCCGGGGATGACAAATGGATTGTAAAGGCTGAAGATCCGGTCTTCTGCTTAACATCGATAGTGGGCAAACGACCGATAACTAAACTAATATAAACGCTTTGAAGGTCTTTAATCATTTCCTCCCGGTTTGAAATTTGGCGAACCAGGTGCTTCAATAGGTACATATTGTTGATTTCATGGGCAAATAACTCATTCTTGTTGAACGTTATTTTGGCAATGCCTGCGGCCCAGGCTCCCGTTTATACGCCTGCAAGGCATTAGGCGCGAGGCCGGTATTCACTGCCATCCCTATTGCGAATTATTGCTGGTAAAAGGTTTTTTAGTAAAAGAAAATCTAAAAGACACAGGGATATGTATGTGCCAGCCTGGGATTATTAAAAGATAAAAACGCTGATCCCGGAATTTGCAAAATAAGTTGGTCCTTACAAATAAGTATGACTCAATTAAGACTGTCAATAATTTTTGACAACTCAAGGTACAATCCCCGCTGTCGCAATGCTCCTGCCTTAGGTAATCAACGCATTGCAGCCTTACAAAAACATCTATCCAAAAAACCGTTGCAAAACTACAGATATGATCCTTCTGGATTTCTGAATTTATAATTACGGCTCATACGTTAAAAATACAAAATCCCGGATGAAACTAACATCCGGGATTTGCAGCAAAAGGCCTGCGGTAGCGTTCAAAAAGCCCTGGCGGTAGCTTGGGACGGCATGCGTTTGCCAGCGAGGAGGCAATTTAATGAGCCATATTTTATTTTGTATGACTTATCCTTTCTCCCAATCATATTTATCCAGTATTTTTTCAAAATAAATTTCTTTAAACCCCGCTGCTTTAAGTTTATTTTTTGTTTCCTGTCCTATAATGTACAAAGGAGATTTTCTATGATAGCTTCCAAAACATATATCTGTTCTAAAAAAATTATCAGGTATTATTGATTTGTTTTTTAAACAGGCTGGGGTCGCCCCAATAATTTCCTCATATCCATTACAATACTCGCTATAGTTAATAAATTGAGTGCCTCTTGCTTTGCCATCATAATTAATTATATTATTAACTTTAAACCAATAAAATCCGGGGGTAGATAAACTGATAAATTCAAGATTCTCATACCCTTCAGTCTCACAAAAAAGCTTGAACCTATTGGACACAATTTTATAGCCATCATATGTTTCTGTAATATCCTTTTTTTTAAACACTCTAAATTCAGGATCTATTTTATTAGTATCATAGATGTTCCTATATTTTGTGCATTCATCTATCTCAAGTTTATAAAACATATACTCTCCATTGTCTGGCGGAGATAATACATAACCCAAAGTCATATCTATATAAAATTAAAGTGAATGCTGTTTAAAAAAATCTATCGCTGCATTAGCATAAGGTTTACTTTTATTTAAATAAAAATCTGCCATTGCTTTGATTCTTTGTTCACGGGTAAAATTTCGTTGTATATTTGCTCCTGAGTTATTACGTTGTGGCCTCATATGATTTCCGTTCCCATCGGTATAATTTACTAAGTGTTCGTTTAAATCCTTGTGTAATTGCTGGTGATCACCCTCAGCCATGGGTGTAGTATTTTGATTAGGTTCRCCACCCATAAATTTAGGATCCGAATGATGATTAACTGTTTTCCCACCTGAACCATTAGCATCCAGCCTTCCTTTTTGAGAACCCAAACTCGTTGCCGCAGTCGTTCCTGTAATAGCACCATGAACGGCAACTAATCCACCAACTGCTGCAACAGGTAAGGAAACTTCAGCTGTTAATCCTCCCGAACCTGCAGTTGCGGTTAAAGCTGTGGCCGCTGTAGTGGCCCCGCCTTGCACCTCTGCACCTCCCTGAATAATACTGACTATATCCCCTCCATCTTGCCCTCGATTAAAAGACTTGGTATCATTTACTAAATGACCTGCAATTTGCCTGATAGGTAATATACCTCCTGTATTGTTGTCAAGAACTGCTGCTGCATAACCTATCAATAAATCGCAAGTGGAGCAACCATCAGGCGCCCGCCCATCAGGATCGGTTAACTTTACTGGATTATCAAACACATAACCGTATGGCGAAGTACTTTCCTGCCCAGCCTCAACTAACGGATCCACACTTGTCCACCTCCCAACCACCGGATCATATAACCTCGCGCCATAATCGTACAGCCCCGTCTCTTCCTGCAACTCTTTATGATTATAAAGGTACAAGTTTTTAGCACTTGGCACGCTATTTTGTAAACTTTGTATAGTATACCCAAAGGCATAATACTCCGTGTGCTGCAGGTTTAAAGGAGTACGCTGTGTTGCATCAGTCGGGTCCCAGGTCAGGGTTAAACGGGTGTCGCCCAGGTGATCTTTTAGGTCGTATTCATATTTATATACTGTTCCGGTTTTCCTTGCCCTGCCTTCCTCGGTCTGGATAAAGGTGATGGCGCTTGTTCCGTTGTCGTATTCTATCCCGTTAACGTATTCGGTGGTGATGGTATTCCCCGAGGCAACATCTACAGAGATCTTGCGCAGCTTCCTGCCCGACGCATCATAAACGTACGCTACTGAGTTGCCGTTTGCTTTGGTGATCATCTGCGGCAGGTTCAGCATATTGTAGCTGACGCTGGTGATAGTTTTGTTCAGGTCTTTCAACTGGTTGCCGTTGCCATCATAGGTATATTCGTTGGCCAGCTTTACAGCATCGACGAAACCCCAGGTGCCGGGATAGGCAGCCGCATCGTCTACCCGCGTTTGCCGGTAGCCGCTGTAGGTATAGGTCAGCGTGTCTACCTGGATACGGCCGCCCACGTTATCATACCTGCCCAGGGCGGTAATGTCGCCCATGGTGTTATAGGTGACATATTCGCTGTGCAGTCCGTCTTTGGATGCCGCGCCTGTTGAGGACACCGCATCGTTCAACCGGTTTACCTTGTCATAGCGGTAATCATAGGTGAGGCTGCTGTAGGTGGTCCCCGATACCGGCGCTATTTTGGTGGTTACGGAGGCTATATTGCCATTGTACTGTGGCCTGGAGGTAGCAACGCTGTCATATTTCAGCTCCATGCCAAACTGGTCGGTGGTATCGCTGTTGGTCAGCCCGCCGTCACTGGTAAGCGTTGGATTATTGATATTGGTGAGCCATCCCCTTGGGTTATAGCGGTAGTTTACATTCTGCAAAAAGCTTACCCCGTTGTTAATGGAATGCAGTCCTTTTTTGACGAGCTGCCCGGTCTCGTTATAGGAGCTCTGGGCCACCATGATCTTGACCTGTGCCGTGTTAGCGCCGTCCTTCAGCTGGTTATAGGAGTTGCGCTTGCGGCCCATGTGGTCATAGATGTAAGTATCGGTGGAGGTTAGGTAGAGCACTTTGTCCGTTTTGGTTGCATTGGCCACATAATGCGTCCGTACAACCGAAGTAGGCTGTTTTGCAAAGTTGTATATCGTGACTATATCGTCATAATTCCACTGGCTCAACAGGCTTGCCCCGCCCAGGTAATGCTGGCTGAACGTGCGGATCACCTGGCCTTCCTTATCATAATAAGGCACATTCCACAGGTAGTCTGCCGTGGTATTCAGCACCAGGGTTTTGGTGGCGGCTAACAGCCCGGTGGTTTGCTGGCTGTAGGCGGCATTGATATGCTGGTCATACGGTGTAGGTAAGCCGGGAATGCCGGTATAGACATCATAGTAACTGATAATAAGCGGCACGGCATTAGGGCCCGTGGGAAAAGCGGTGTTGGTATACCCATTAGTGCCTGTTGTGTTCGGGGTTTCCCATTCCGTTGCACCTGCATTGGCAAGTACACTGGTCACATAGCTCTGCAGCGCGGCTCTCGTTTCCGTATGCCCTCCTTCAACCCCCGCTATGATCACTCTCCCCATCGCGTCATATTTGGAATAGCTCCAATCCTGGGGCGTTTTTTTGCGCTGTACCGAATCCTGGCTGAAGATTACCTGATCGAGCAGATTATATACCGAGTATTCCCAGCCTTTACCCGGAACCTTTTTTTCCACCAGCCGGTTGCGTTCATCATATCGGTACTGGTAGCATTTGGTATCTATCGTTGCTTGCGCAATGGCGGCATTGTTGTCCGGGCTTGCCCCCGGCGGCAGCACGAAGCACAGGTTGCCCAGGTCATCATATACGTAATAGGTGCTCAGCTCCTCGGCCCTGCTGGTTCTGGTATTGATGTTATAGGTACGCTTGAGCACTACATGCCCTTCCTTGTCCTTGTACTCCTCGGTGGTGCCAAAGCAGCCGTCGCCCTGTTTCCAGTTTTCGTCTTTGGTGATGGTTACATACAGCTGGTTCGGTGGATAGGTAGCCGTGTTACCGGCCCGGAGTAAGGAGCGGCTGCCGCCTGCGTTAATGGTCGCGGTATACAGTGCCGCCTTCCTGCTGCCTGCATTGGTAGTAATATTGGCGGTGTTGAAGTTAACAGTAGCCTGGTCATTGGTAGCAATAATGCTGCGCAGCGTGCTTTTGCTGCTATTTGCATCCGGCGTGCCCAAATTCTGCCAGGAATGGCCAGGCGCTCCCTGCTCTATCACCCGGTTCAGGGGCGAGGCTTCAAAGCCGGTCTGCGCGAAGGGATAGGGGGTTTTCACCACGCCATTGGTCTGCTGCCCTTCTGCTGCGCCGCCTGTTGGGTTGTAATATGCCCGTACGCCTGCGCCTGTGTTCAGTGCGTCGCTGCGATAAGTGCCATAGCTGGTGTTGGTCGTCCTATATGGCAAATACTTTACGGCTTCCCGTCCGTACGCATCGTAGGTAAAGGGCTGAACGATGTCATAGCCCGATGGCGATGCTTTTTGCTGCACCGTTTGCAGGGGGCGGCCAAGGCCGTCCAGGTACTGGATGGTGGTCATTACCGAATCCTTGGTTGCCGTTAGGGCGTCGAGTTTTGTATTAGTGGTTATGGCTTTGCGGGGTATCCTTGTACGCACATAGTTCTGCGTGGAGGTTTGCGCAAAGGTATTGATGGCAAGCAGCAGAGCCGGTAGGGTTAGCGCCGCTTTAATATATTTTTGATAATGGATGAGCATTTTCCTGTTGTGTTAAGGTTTGGTATTAAGGGCGGTAATTATAATCGTAGCTCTTCAGGATATTGCCGTCCTGATCTTTTATGTTCAGCAATCTTTGAAACCCATCGTACTCGTAATACGTCGTCATCCCTTTGGCATCGGTACTGCTGGTCATTCCAATCAGCGGATCGTAGGTGTAGGTGCTCATCTGGGCATTCGCCGGGCAAATCCTGATGTCGTCGAACCAGACCTTCGTGCCGCCGTTGGCCGCGCCGTTGTTGTCGATCCTGACGTTCAGCTGCATGACATCCGCGGGAACCAGGAAATCCTTTTCCACGTAGGTCCACTTGCCGGTAACGGTCGTTCTGGCGTAGTCGACGTAGCTGAAGTATCCCGTCTCGCCCGCGCGCTTCATGAAAAGATAGATATCCGCACTTGGACCATTGCTGTAGACCCAGCCCGAGTAGCGGTACGTTTTCGGCGCGCCCAGTGAGATGTCGAGCCACTTGCTGCTCATGCTATATATTTCCGAAGTCGCAGCGTCGTCGATCCTTCCGGACGCTCGTCCGGTGCGGGCAACGCTGGCATCGTACGCCGTCAGCGCACCGTCCCAGCTTCCGGTTTCCTCAAAGCCGTTGTACATGATCTCGCTGGCAGCCGCGTTAACTGCCTGTGCAACGGGATATTGATTATTGTAGCCCCACTTGTAGCCCAAACCCGGTGCGTTGGCCCTTTGCTGTTCCAGGATGTTGCCGTATGCGTCATACTTGTTGAACTTTGTTCTGGTCTCCACCGGACTCAACAATACCTGCTCATCCACGGTTTGCGGCAGCAGGAGGTTGCCGTTGCCGAACCAGTCGTTGTAATTGATATTGGCCAGCGCCAGCTGCGATCCGTTCTTCAACTGCTGGAACCTTACGGTGGGAGATATGATATTCCTACTCACCATCGTTTGATACACGTTGGTGCCGGAAGCCAGGTCATGAGGGTATTTAATTACATCCGTCAGCGTTTCCCCGTTGCTGTTGAATGTTTCCTTTTTGGTCATCAACGTGTTGGCCAAGTCCTCGTAATAAAAGTTATGAATGTTAACTATTTTGTTCCCGGCATCGTCAAATGTGGTATCCGATTGGTTTTGTAGCAGTATGGCACCCGTATTGTTAGGCACCCTATAAGGGAAAAAGTAGGACTTGTTTCCACCAACAGCCCCGGCCCTGGTAATTACCGTGTCAACATCTCCGCAGTTTCCATTGGTTTGGTACAGCACCTTAATTTTCAGGCCGGAAAACGAATCGGCACGGTAAGTACTGTATGTGCTTTCCTTGACGCTGACCGGCGAATAGCCGGAAGGTGTTGACTTATAAACGGATTCCCGCTTTAACGAACCGCTTTTCCAGGTGTTGTTCGTCAGCAACACGCCAACCGTTCCATAATCCGTCGACGCGTAATTCGAATTATCCTGATAGATATTGTACTGATAGATGGTTTTTCCGTTGGGCTGCCCGCTTGCGTTCACTTCGTATTTTGTTACCCCGCCATACGCCACCACGCTGCCGCTAAACTGGGTAGCGGGATAAATGCTTTTCGCGTGGTAAATCCGCGCGGGAATGTTGTCGGTCTGCCCGACTATACATCCGTTGGGCGAGGCTGCGCTGGAATATGAGCACCTGGAAAACATGTCCTCGTAATTTATCAAAAGATACGATGCGGGGGTGACCAGCGTTCCGTAAGCCCCGTAATCATAGAGGTCCTTGTTGACGAAGGCGCCGCCGATATCATAATTAGTAATCGACTTGACCCTTAATCCTCCGCCTATTTTTATTTCATGAATGTCGGTGGGTTCCAGCCATGAAATCAAGGCCGTGCCCTTAACGTTCGCATTCAATGTATAAATGCTCGTGGTAATGACGTAGGTGTGCCCAAGCGTAAGATTTAACATCGTTGTGGTCGTTTTAAGGTCCTGGTCGGGCGTCATGTTGGTTACCCGAAATATTTCCGTACCGGTGGTCTGGTCTATCATAACAACCCTYGGCCTATCGGTTACGTTCGGATAGTTGTATTTTGACAAAAACACGTCATACCTGAACGCGGTTTCGCTTGAGTCTACGGTAAATGAGGTTTGTGACGTTTGCTGAATGCTGCCATACGCATCACAGCCGACAGAATTTAGCCTGGTGGTTGCATAATCCAACGGATACTGGTGCGGCTCGAATTCGAATACGCTTTTTCCACCGGTTGGATATTGTATCGACTGGATCATGCAGGCCTGCATCGCATTCGCCTCGGGGTCCATGTGCGCCTCCCCAACCGTGTTGTATATGCCGTTCCATACGATGCTCTGGATAGGCATTAGCGACGTATTGTTAAATTGACCATTATTGAAGCCCCAGATGTCCTGCGCGAACGATTCGTTTGGCGCTATCGGATCGCTATTATAGGTCATCCTGTATCGTAGCGGAACATCGGCACTGTTTAGCGATACAAAACTTACGGAATCAAGCCGAAGGCGATAATTGCGGTTATCGGCGGTGGTGTTGGTAGGGTTGCTGAAAAAATAGGACTGGTGCAACTTAACCTTCTTTATTGGCTTGTAGACGCCGTTGAGTTTCGAATACACGATAATGCTATCCAGGCGACCTTCGCTGGTGCGGTCGGCCCTGTCAAATAGATTTTTGAGAACGACCTTGCCGCCCTTCCAGGTGATTTCCCTGGGATAAAGGTTGTAATGGCCCATCTGCGTTACCGATGATTTTTCTCCGGTTATGTCCGTAGTGCCGATACCGCCATTTACGTTGCACAGGGTTCCAAAAGAATACGTAAAGTTCCAGGTCCGCTCTATGTCGCCCTGGCGGGCATCGTAATTAAAATATACCGTGTCGGCCACATTCTGATCGATCATTTTTGAAAGGCGCCAGGAACTGGTATACGTTCCCGGCCCGATGGCCGACTGACTTATCAAGCTGGTGGTTTCCTTCTGGTCGAATATGTAGGCGATCCCGTTTTCATCGGTAACCTTGAAGTTGGTGCCGATTTTTTCTATGCGGTTGTTGGTCACCGGAATCTGCAGAATCGAGCCGTCCTGCCGGTACATGAATTTCCCGCCGGATCCGTTCAGGCTGTAGGAAAAAACATCCTGCTCCGTTTCTGCCAGGCCATCACGTACGTTCAGGTAAACTTTGGCAAGTTGCATGTCCGTTGTTGGCCCGTACATTGTTCCCTGGAAATAATTGTATAAATTGTCGAGGGATGGTGCCGTGGTAAATCCTCCGGTATTTTCGTCAGGAAGTCCGATCATATTTCTTGACAGTATGCCGATGCCGTTCATGGCCCAGCCAAGGCC
This sequence comes from Mucilaginibacter sp. P4_G9, assembly GCF_056400985.1. Lineage (NCBI taxonomy): Bacteria > Pseudomonadati > Bacteroidota > Sphingobacteriia > Sphingobacteriales > Sphingobacteriaceae > Mucilaginibacter > Mucilaginibacter sp. P4_G9. The sequence continues at coordinate 16,212 of NZ_JBFUKF010000035.1, forward strand.
GGTACTCGATGCCACCTCATCCACCCGCACGCCTCCCGAATGATAATCGAGCGTAATGGGCAGGGTGATCTTTCCGACGTGGATTTCAAAAACTGGTATGGTTATGTTGGGCACGCCCGTCGTGTAGCTTACTGGTATGTTGCCGAACTTGCCCAGACTTGCCGCATCGGGAGAAACGGTTGAAACGTTGATAACATTTTGGAATGTGTTAGCCGTTTGTGCATAGCTGGCTTTTAAACACAGAATCTGGAATAGCAAAAAGAATGCGAAAGCAATGGGATTGGTTTTAACGGACATTGTGAGGGGGTAAAGTTTTTAAGAGCGCTTGTGGAGTTCTATTTTGGTTACGGCATGCATATTCGAGGATATAGACGAGGAAATTATCAAATATCTTTTCAGCTGCATGAAAGGCCATTCAGGACATTGTTAGTTAGCAGCCCGGCTCAGCGTGCAATGCACCATGGAGCCGTTCAAACTGATGTCCATACCTATGGAATCAGCATACACGACGCCGTTATGCGGAATATCCAGCCCATTCACCGTCACCTTAAAATGAAGCCCGGCGGTATCCAGCTTCCCTTCTTCAATAGGGAATTCGCCAAGCGTGCTTTTGGCCGTGCCGGCAACAGAATCGCCAAGCAGGGTAAAATTATAGGTTAAGGGATATGCCGTGCTATCGGCGGTTAATAGGTTGCCGGTCCATTTGCCCGAAAGGTCGGGGAGGGCGGCGGAAAGTAAGACAGTAAGGCAGGAAATGGATATGGCAGTGATAAATATTATTCGTTTCATAAATTGCGATAAGGTTATTTTTAAGCACCGGCAAAATACAATTTTAATAATACTTATAAAAAAACATTTTAATATTCATTAATTAATTGAGTTTTTAATAATAATATATTAATATAATTCAATAATTAATTCAGTTATGTTATTAATTAATTTTCAAGAGTTTAAAAAGTAATAATTAAAATTACCCCTTTCATCCCTCACCTGTCGACAACTCCAGGTAGATCTGCATGGTGAGTTTCTTTTCATTTTCGACGCCCGATCCTGGGGTTATCAGTTTAAAATCAACAGAGCGGACGATCCCTATTTGATCTAAAGAATGTAACTGATTTAAAAACTTATTCAAATTAAAAAAGTCGCCCTCAAAGTTTAATTTTTGGATGATAAACTTATCGGTATGGTAAAAAGCGTCCTGGGTTGGTACTTCTATCAGTTTAACGTTTTGCTTTTCGGCCACAAGCGTTATCGTGCTTATAATATTGCTGCGCAGTAAACTGGTATCGGCTTTATAAAGGTTAAGGATGTTATCCAGGTTGGTGCTTTTTCGCTCCAGGTACCCGGGTTGGTAATCAAGGTTATTGGCTTTGGCAGCCTGCCCGGTTAATTGCCTGTGCAATAGCCAGGCTTCCACCGTTTTCCTGAACGAAAGCTGGTAGCTGATCATTAAAAACAGCACAATACCGGCTATCAATATATAATTCTTTTTTATCGGCAGGTTTTTAAGCATATCAATAATCTACTATAATGTTAAATTTCCCGGTACTCAATTCGTTATTATAGTTATAGTTTTCTAACTGAACATTTTTAACCCATTTTTTTGTTTTTATCCGGGCTATCCATTCATTTACCTCAATTATCCGCGCAGAACTTCCAGCCATCCTGATCCGGTGATCTATAAACTTTAATTCCTGCCGGTTGCGGTTGCCCAGGTCGTCTACCGGGTTAATGGCTATCTCCTTCATAGTGATTTCGCCGGGAAGCAAGGCCGCAAGCTGGTCTACCAGCATGGCTTTGTTGATACCGCCATCCCATCCCAAATCATTAAGCAATGTTTCCTTTTCCTTAATTTTATCTGTTAAAGCCTGCATATCGCTGCTGCTGTTCGCCGAGAGACTTACCTTTTCGTTAAGCTGTATGTTTTCGGAATTTAACCAGGAAAAAAACACAAAATTAATGAGTAAAAGAACAAAGAAAACACCAAGCATCAGGGCACCTTTTACTTTGAACTTTTTGGTATCGATAGTTTGCTGAAACCGCGCCTCCAGCGCCTCCACATTTGCCCTGATCAGCTCGAGTTTGGCAGCTAAAACCAATTGAAAGGCAGTGGCGTAAGGCAGTACCAGTTTTTGATCGATAACTTCCGAATCAAGCTTTAAGGTAAACGGAGTGGTGAATGATGGATCGAGGGATAAACCTGTCCAGTTCATGGCTTCATCGCGACTAATCTTATTGCCGTTAAATATCACCTCGTTTTCATAAATATTGAGCTGATTTAAAATATGCGCTACAGGGAAAGGCCCAAGGCTCAGCATTAGCACCGTAAACCCCTGCTGCTGCAAAATATTGATCCAATGATCTGCAACTGTTCGCCTGATCATTGCCACAAACACCTGGTCGCCGGAAATAAACTGTTGCAGGTAAAAATCATTGCTATTCAAATCGGGTAATATCCTGGAGATATCATGCTGGTTATCTTCAGGTATCGCGGTAAGCTGTTTAAACAGGATCCCCTTCCCCGATAAATTTAGCGCGATTGGAATTTTGATATCAAGATGCCGTGGAAGCCCATCTATAGCATCCAGTTCAACAACCTTTTTTTCGATGGTGAGTTGCTTATGATCTGTGATCACCTGGCAACAACTGATCTCACAGGAACCATCCTTCCGGATATTTACTGCGACGCCGGCCGCCTGACTGATGCTATAATATTGCGCTAACAGATCCATTTGCTTAGCGGATAATAGTGGACTTGATAAACAACACGGTAACCACCTTGGAGTTGGTTTTGGAGCGACTGCTGAAGATCCATTTTAAGATAGGAATTCTTGACAGCAAGGGGATTCCTGAACCGCTGTCGTCGCTTTCTGTCCGCTCCAGGCCGCCTAATACTATTGTATCCTCGTTATGCACCCGCAAACTGGTCTCAAATTTACTAATCGCCTGTGGCGGAGGTGAACCATCAGTTGGGATGGATGTAAAATCGGATATATTTACCCTGATTCCCAAGGTAACCTGGTCATCACCGGAGACCACGGGTTTGATCGCGATTGACAGATCGGCATTAACCTCCTGGTAAACATTGGTAAATATGGATTGCGCGCTTTGAATAGAGGGGATCACGTTTTGCGTGGTATTTTTATAATAGCGCTTGCTACCAATACTTAAAGTGGCCGAATGACCGTTCAGAGCGGTTAGTTTTGGAACGGAGCGTACATCTATATTGTTATTGGCTTCCAAAGCCTGTAACCTGACATAAAAATTGGGTACCACATGACCGAGGTTGAGCGAGGTCATTTTACCTACACTGTTCAGGAAATCGTTTACTCCCCGGGCGCCAAAGGTATAATCCAGCCCGGGTAATACCGACCCTCCTGTTTYTACGCTATCCGAAACTCCGGCGGAGATCCCTGTAGAGACAGTCCTGCTTTTGTGCACATCTATCATGGTCACTTCTATCATTACTACAGGCACCAGTACATCCAGTTGTTTGATAAATCCTTCAACTTCATCAATTTGCGCACCTGAACCCGAAAGCAGCAGGGTATTTTGTTCGCGAAACTCTTTGATCTCGATACCTCTTTTCCAGTCGCTGGGGATCATGGTTAAAATGGTATCAATGGCACGGTTTTGCAGATGAATTGCCCTGAAAGTACGTAAGCCTTCCAGTTTACGGTCGCCTATAACATAGATGCCGTTATCGGCATGAAAGGTATACTCGGTACTTTTAAATAACAGGCTTAAAAGGGCATCATAGCTCACATCATTTACGTGAAGCGTGATGGTGCCTTTAATATCCGAATAAATAGAATAATTTTTACCCGTTTCCTGCGATGCCTGTTTAACCAGGTCGATGATGGGCGAATTGACCGCATCTGCAGAGATCAGTTTCTGCCCGTTAACTACCCTGACAAATAAACCGGTAGCCGCACCTACTCCCTGCTGACCGGCATTGCGAAACGTTTTGCGTACCGCAGTATTTTTATCCCCATTTACATATACTTCCTCATTTTCATCCAAAGGTTGAAAAAGGTAAAAGTCGTCTGCAGTGCGCACCATTTTTATCTCGTTGGCATAAGCAAATTTACCCAAGGCTGCATCAAACGGAGCATCCGCAATGTAAGCGGTAACCATTTTGTTTTGCAGTGAGCCCGGTACTACAATGTTTTTACCCGATACCTGGGTTATTTTCCTGGCTACTGCCGGCAGGCTATCATTAGCTAATGACAACGACAGCGTGTTATTAGCTGCGTTATACTTCACCCCTATCTCCTTAGAAGGAGGTTTTAAGAACTGATTGGGGTCTTTATATGGTGTAATATTTATAATGGACCCAATCACGGTAATATCCAGGTTGTACTTTTGGGCCAGCAGCACCAATATATTGGAGGCTGTAACGCCCGTAAAAGTATCCGAGATACTAAAATTCATACCAGGGTCCGAGCTGATGCTCAGGTTATTTGACCGGGCTATGGCGTTCAGGTATTCGTGTATGGGAACGCCGGTAACCAGCAGCTGAACTTTTTGGTTAAGGCCCGGAACATTGCCGGCCAGGTCATCCAGCCTCTGTTTGATGATCTCTATCCTATCCTGCTGTTGGGCGTATAGTTTTAATGATCCGGTTAAAATAAAAAAGCAACAAAGCAGATATGTAAATTTTTTCACCATGCAGTAAATCAATAGTTAAATAAAAGGGGATATATCTCATCAATGGATGTTAACCCATCGCTAAACAGGCTAAAGGCGTTCTCTGCCAGGGTACGGATACCTCTTTCTTTTAAAAGGCCCTGAACATTCATGTTACCGTTTTTTATTTCCCTTGCCAGGTCGAGGTCTACCGGAATAACTTCATAAACCGCTTTTCTGCCCTTATAGCCGGTATAGTAACACTTTTCGCAGCCCCGGGGGGTATAGTGCAGTGACACCTCATGGTAAGGCTTAAACTGGCGGGGATAAAGGGAATCATCAAAATCCTTCTGAAGCTTGCAGTGCGGGCATAATAAACGGATGAGGCGTTGTGCAACAGTTGTGTTTAAGGTATTGGCCACCATATAAGATGGAATCCCCATATCAATAAGCCTGGAAACGGTTCCCCAGGCAGAATTGGTATGTATGGTTGATAATACCAGGTGACCGGTAAGCGCCGCCCTGATGGCCATATTGGCGGTTTCGGTATCACGGATTTCTCCCACCATGATCACATCCGGATCCTGCCGCAGAAATGTACGTAATGCCGCGGCAAAAGTGAGCCCGATAGATTCTTTCAGCTGCACCTGGTTAACCCCCTCCAATGTATATTCAACAGGATCCTCAATTGTAAGGATGTTACGGGTTTCCTTATTCAGCAGCTTCAGGGTGGCGTAAAGGGTTGTGGTTTTACCGGAGCCTGTGGGCCCGCTGATTAGCAGGATACCGTTAGGCCTTTTTGCTCCCTGCAGGTAGTTATCCAGGTCGAAAGCAGAAAACCCCAGGCTGTTCAGATCGATATCGGTAGCGTCGTTATTCAATAACCTCAGCACAACCTTTTCGCCATACAGAGTGGGCAAAACCGAGGCCCGGATATCAAACTGGTGCCCCTGGTGACTAAAATTGATCCTGCCATCCTGCGGAAGTCGCTTTTCGGCAATATCCAGGTTGCCCATGATCTTTACCTTATTAATGAGCGCGGGATAATCATCCTCCTTCAGCAGGTAGCGTTCCACCATATTGCCATCTATACGGATCCTGACGCGGCACTTGTTTTCATATCGCTCAATATGAATATCACTGCTTTTCAGGTTCTTGGCCTCCCCAATCAGGTTCATCAGGAAGTTATCCTCATCATGATGTACGCTAACCTGGGCAGATCCTTTTATCGTGTTGTCTTTTATATAATACTTGGATAGCAACCGGGAAATATCGGCAGCAGCTATAGGCTCAAGCGAAACCGCTATGCCCAGCAATACTTCCAGCTCGGCGGCAAGGGCGTCTGTATCTACATCATCATCACAATATAGCCAAACATGACCACGTGCACTGCCCTTTGGAAGCACACGGTAATGCCAGGCCATATCTTTGGTGAGGATATGGATATGTTCGGTTAATAAAACAATCTGGAGGTCTGTGTTCATGGTATTAGGTAACGAAGCAGCCAGTAATCATCGGTAATATTTACATGAAAATACCACCAGTCGCCTGCTAAAAATACAATAAATAATAAGGATTGAAACCCGGCAAGCGGAATATATTTATTTTTATTTTTTGTTACAGATTGCCATAATATCCACATTAATAAAACAACAGGCATACTCGCTATATAAAAAAATATATAGTTAAATACCGACAGGTAAACAGCAATAACAGCCTGAAATAAAACATCGCCCCAGCCTAACAGACCGTCCGTTATATTGATAAGCCTGCCCTTTTTAAAATAAAAATAAAGCGTTAAAACAGCCAGCACCATTACAAGAAAACATATATTATTTACAGTCTGCTGAAATACAATAGCTAAATCATGACGTTCCGGTACGTGCAGAGACAATAACCCTACAGCCAACAAAGGAAACGCTATCCAATGTACCGCCCGGTACAATATATCCTGAATTAAAATGAGGGATAAAATCAGCAAAAGAAAAATCTGTATAGTCAGCAGCACCTTAATCCGGGGTAACTTCTTTTAAGATCTTGTCCTGGTTCATTTCCCATACGTTAAAGGTACCGTTCTGATTAAAATCAACTACAGCGGTAGCCCTGGCGGTAAAACCCGAGTTGGAGGCACTGGAAATTTCTATCCGGTAATTGGCCCGGGCATCTTTACCTTCGGTGGTTAGTTTCTCCTGGATAAAGCCCAGTTCGTTCAGGTCGTTGGTATATTTGGAGTGTTCGTAAAAATAGGTCTTTTCCAGCATCTGCACATGCTCAAGCTGTAGTTTGGCCTCGGTGGTTTTCGCCCTTGTAATTACAGGGAGCAGGTTTGGTAAAACCAGCAACACCAGTATACCGATGATGATGAGCACCACAAGAACCTCCATTAATGAAAAAGCCTGTAGTGATCTTTTAGGTTTTGGTTTAAGATACTTTTTTAGAAAAAACATGTATTGAAATATGTAATGGCTTAGGATTAAATCTACTATTATAATTTTGAGCCTAAGTTAATAAAATCTTCTTATTTACTAATTTATTGTTTTTAAGAAAACAATAAATTAAACAGTTATTAGCAATGTAGGTTGAAAATCGCAGGAAATAAAAATGATAGGAAACCATAATGTTGTAMCTTCGAATGATTACGTTTGTAGTTTTTGACCAAATAAAAAGCCCTGAGAAACTAATCAAAGGGCCTTTTCATGGAATGGAGGTAAGTAACACAGATTTTGGCACAACCGGTTGTTTTTCAATATCATTATCCTGGTTATCCGCCCGACTCACCTGGCGTTCACCAAATAGGTACTAACTGACCCGTATATTATGCTACCTAATGCATAGCCATTTCTCCCGAAAGTATCTCATCATTTAAAACGAAGCGATGCAAGCATTTCGCCTTTAGGGAGTTCCCGTGCAGTATAATGAAGGCTGAGCTCATGATTAACATTGTTTTTTTTCAACTGCAGCAGATCCTTTACCGATATTACCATATTTAAATCGGAACCGGTGGCATTGGCAAATTCAAATTTCTTCAATATATTTCCCTTCTCGTCTTTTATGGCTATGCTTCTGTTAGTGCCGGCCCCTTTTACAGTGCAATGTTTGTAGGTGATGCGTAGTTGGTCATTGTCGTTTGCCTTACCCAGCTGCAGTACTCTTAAACTCAATGGCTGGTTCACCGCCTGTTTTAGGATGAGCTTGTTATTAAGATAGATCTCGTAACTGTCCAATCCGAACTTTGTTGTGAAACCAAATGCAGTGAAGCATAGTGTAATCAGCGTAAACATCTTAATAAACGCATGATTGAATGTTGTGTGTTGCATAATATAAATTTTAAATGAAATCCCTGATTATTTTCTGATAACAATATTAAGCAAACAGGAAATGAAGCAGAAAAATAGTAGACCAACTACCGGAATAATAGACATCAGCGTTTTATCATCATACTCCTCTACTTTTTGTGCAGTTTGTTGATGTGATTTTGCCCGGCTTTCCCACAAAGTGAACTTATGCTAATTGAAAAAACTATGATGGCTTTATAAATAAAAAGCTTATTTTCAACCAATGAGTAAATTAAATAAGGCATTCGAGCTTTTTGATGCTTACAATAAGCAAGACCCCCGTAGTTTTACATGGGAAGGTATAAGTGAGCCACAGGAATATTTTTTTGCTGTTAAATTATATGAGTGGGTTTTAAAACTGGATCCTGATGCTAATGAAGAACTATTATTAGCCTCCAGAAGTCAGCATATCGGGCGATGGGAAATCCCGCGTGAGGATTACCCGGACGGGCGCGATCCCTATCTTAAATGGCGTAAAAACCTTGCCCTGCACCATGCTGCTATTGCCGGGCGTTTAATGAAAGAAGCCGGTTATGGCGATGAGACAATAGATCGTGTTAAGCAGATCATCCTGAAACAACGAATTAAGGTTGATCCTGATGTTCAGACCATGGAGAATGCGCTTTGCCTGGTGTTTCTGCAATTACAATATGAAGAATTCCGTAAAAAGTACGAGCATGAACCAGAGAAAATAATAAATATACTTCGGAGATCATTATTAAAAATGGATGCGAACGGGCATCGGCTTGCACTCAAATTACCCTATTCGGCAAACGGACTTGACCTGATTAATAAAGCGTTAAGCAG